>JAJYTL010000153.1 GCA_021793055.1 Pseudomonadota bacterium | reverse complement strand
TAAAGATGCTCGGAATGGACGCATTTCACGCCTTGCCCGGAACCGAAGCTGTAATCGATCGCGCCCCAGGCGGCGAGAAAGGCCGGGAAGGTGCCCATGTAATTGGCCGGGGTCCCGCCATGGCCGAAGGTGGCGGCGACGCGCGGCAGGCCGGCGTCGTCGAGGGTGCCGCGCTGGCGAATGTCGCGCAGTTTGGTGGTGATGATGTCGAGCGCCTCGTCCCAGGAGATCGGCACGAATCCGGGGTCCTCGTTCATGCCTTTCTTGGGATTGGTCCGCCGCATCGGGGTCAGAATGCGGTGTGGGCTATAGGTCTTCTGGATCAGGCCATAGGCTTTGACGCAGGGCTTTCCCGAGCCGGGATGAAGCCCGGCCGCGGCGAAATTGGGGGCGATTTCCGTCGCCACGCCATTACAGACCTTGACGGCAAGAAGATCCGGCCCGGCGACGCAGTTGTAGCAATAGAGCGGCACCCATTCGGTCTTTTCCGCGCCCTTGGTGCTCATGGCGGCCCCTCCTTTGTGGCCGGCGGTATCCGTGCGGCCCTGGTCGCTGGTCATGGCATGCGCCAGCCAGGCTTGGTCGCCGCTCCGGCCAGACCCGCGCCGCGTGTCGGCAGGTGGGGCAGCGCGAAGCCCTGATCGAAGGCGGCATGGACGACGAGCGTGTATTTAAATGCGGCGCCGCCGACGAAAGCCGCGGCCCCGGCGAGCGCGATCAACCAAGCGCCTGCCGGGTCCGGCAGGAACGACAGGATGGCGAGGGCGGCGGGCAGCGCCACGGCGTAAAGCAGAAAAGGTCGCGCGGCGCGATCGAGCACGGCAAACGTGGCGGTCGGCGCGCCGCTTCGGCGCAACGCCTTGTGGTAGCGTTGGAACGCGATTCCCCGGCAGAGCGGAAGCACGATCAGGGCCAGCGGCAGCCAAGCCGGCACCGGGCCGTTCGCTACCGCGACCAGCGCGAACAAGCCGGTGCCTTCGGCGAGCCCGGTCGCCAGGATAAGCGGCACGATCCGAGGCTCGCGCCAGGCGGGGATACCCTTGGCGGCGGCAAGGATTCGCCCTTGGCAATAGAGGAATCCGAGGCCAAGTGCGGCCGCGGCCATGAGGGCGGTCGTGCTGCCGGACCATAGGCTGGCGGCGCCGGCCGCGAAAAGCGCCGTGGCGACCCAGGATTCCCGGGTCATCCAGGACTGTCGCGGCTGGCGGAACACGTTGAGGGCGCGCAGCGGGCGGCCGATTTCGAGCCAGACCGAGGTGAGACCGGCGGCGATGATGATGAGGCCCAGCGCCACGGCGACCGTCGGCGCGCGACCGGCTGGTGCGCCGAGAGCGCGTGCGAGCGCGGCGCAAACCAGAACGCCGGCGCCCGAGCCGCCGACGAAATTACCTGCGGCGCGCCAGTCCCAGCGCCGCTGTCTTGCGGGGGCGGCTTGGCTCATTGGCTGTCCCATATGTAATAGATGCCGGGATCGGTGCCCAATTCCTCGTGCATCCGAAAGGTCTTGTGTTCGCGTATCAGGCGGGAGACGTTGCTTTCGGGATCGTCGCGGTCGCCGAACTGAAGCGCGCCGGTGACGCAGGAATTAACGCAGGCCGGGGTTCCTTCGGGATCGACGCCCGGCGTCAGTCCGGTTTCGCGCGCGGCGTCGAGGCGGCCGATGCAGAAGGTGCATTTGGTGGCGACCGCCAGCATCGCCGGATCGGCGCGAGCGGCCTCGGACTCCGTCGCCGCCTCGCCATAGGCGTAACGCGGCCGGCGCGTGATATAGCGCGCCTGGTAGGGACAGGCGACGGCGCAATAGCCGCAGCCGATGCAAATGTCGTAATCGATAGTGACCAGCCCGTCGTCGCGCTTGCGTGTCGCCGTCGTGGGGCAGACTTCCATGCAGGGCGGCTCGCCGCAGTGCATGCAGCCGACGGGCACGAAAGTGCGGCGGGTCTCGGGATAGGTACCGGCTTCGAGGTCGAGAACCCGCCGCCACTGCACGCCGGGCGGCGTGGCGTTGGCGTGTCGGCAGCCGGCGGTGCAAGCTTGGCAGCCGATGCAACGGCGAAGGTCAATGACCATGACGAAGCGTGTCATGGCCGTTCACCGGGGTGGTCGGCAGGCTGGCCTGCCAGTCCGCAGGAGCCCTCGGTCGGGTGGGCGAGGGGCGGCGTGGGAAGCCGGGGAGCGCGGAGGGTCACGGGTGGGAACCTCTTCGGCCTTGGCCCGCAACGGGCAATTCAATAAATCGGTACATAAATACCATATTCACGCGCGACCTGTCAACGCCGAAGTCCCTTGCCCTCCGGCGCCTATTCCTTCTTGCGCCGGTCAACAATACGCGCGGCCTTACCGACAGAGCGTGGCACGGCGCCCGGGGTGGCGACCGTTACGGCGACGGTGACGCCGATCATGTCCTTGATATGGCGGGCGAGAAGATCGGCCTGCGCGGCGCGCGAGGCATCGTCGGCATGCTCGGGCTTGGCCTCGACCCGGATGCGCAACTCGTCCATGCGGTTTTCCCGCAGGAGCTCGATCTCGTAGTGGGCCGACAGGCCGTCGCAGCGCAGGATCTGTTCCTCGATCTGGGTTGGAAATATGTTGACGCCGCGGGCGATCATCATGTCGTCCGAACGGCCGGTGACCTTCTCCATGCGCCGCATACTCCGCGCGGTGCCGGGCAGAAGTCGGGTGAGGTCGCGGGTGCGGTACCGGATCACCGGCATCGCTTCCTTGGTGAGCGACGTGAAGACCAACTCGCCGACTTCGCCGTCGGGCAGCGGCACGCCGGTCTCGGGGTCGATGATTTCCGGGTAGAAATGATCCTCCCAGATATGCAGCCCATCCTTGGTTTCGACGCATTCGCAGGCGACGCCGGGGCCGATGACTTCGGAGAGCCCATAGACGTCGATCGCCTGCATCTGCGCCGCCTGCTCGATCTCATGGCGCATGGCGTTGGTCCAGGGCTCGGCGCCGAAAAAGCCGATCTTGAGCGAACTCTCGCGCGGGTCGATTCCGGCGGCGCGGAATTGATCGAGAAGAGCCAGCATGTAGCTTGGCGTCACCATGATGATGTCGGGCTTGAAATCGGTGATCAACTGCACCTGCCGCTCGGTCATGCCGCCGGATACCGGGACGACGGTGCAGCCAAGCCGCTCGGCGCCGTAATGGGCGCCAAGGCCGCCGGTGAAAAGGCCGTAACCATAGGCGACATGCACGATCATGCCGGGTCGCCCGCCGCCGGCCCAGATCGAGCGCGCCATGACGTCGGACCAAGTCTCGATGTCCTTCTTGGTATAGCCGACGACGGTTGGCTTGCCCGTGGTGCCGGAGGAGCCGTGGACGCGGACCACGTCGCTGCGCGGTACGGCGAACATGCCGAAGGGATAGTTCGCGCGGAGATCCTGCTTGGTGGTGAAGGGGAACTGCGCGAGATCGGAGAGGTCGCGGAAATCTTCCGGACTCACGCCTTTCTCGTCGAACGCCTTGCGATAGTGCGGGACGTTTTCATAGGCGTGGCGCAAGCTCCATTGCAGGCGATTGCGTTGTAGATTTGCGATCTCGTCTCTAGACGCGACCTCGATCGCATCGAATTCCCGCGGCTGCGGGAATTCGACGACCTTCTGGTTCAACCCCGTGGTCATTCGCGCTTCTCCTTTTGTCCTTCAATCGCCTGCCGGGCGCTTCGAGCCGGGGCGAAACATTTGATTCGGTCGTCGGCCGCTGTGGCAGGCCATCCGCGACGCCTACGGCGCGCCCGCCGTCATGCCGGCTCCACGAGGTGGCGCGCCGAATTCGCCTTGCCGCTTGGATCGCGGGGACGGCGCAGCGAGCCCCCCCTGGCGGCGCAGATCTTCGGCGATCTCGCACAGCCGGAACCGCTGCACCTTTCCGGTCGCCGTGCGCGGAATCTCGCTGACGAACTGGATGTTGCGCGGGCATTTGAAGATCGAGAGATTGGCCTTGAGATGCTGCTGGATGCGCGCGGCGAGATCGTCGGTTTCACAATCCGGTGCCGCGGCGACGAACATCACGAGGCGCGTGAGGCCGTCATCGTTGGGCGCGCCGATAACGGCGACGTCGGCAGCCCCGGCAATCGCCATGGCGCAGTCCTCGATCTCGGTCGGCGATACCCATTGGCCCGAGACCTTGAATAAGTCGTCGCTGCGGCCATGGTGATACCACCAGCCCTCCGCGTCGAAGCTGAACATATCGCCGGTCCGGTACCAGCCCTGGTCGAAGCTGGCGGCGTTCTTATCCGGGCGGTTCCAGTATTGCGCCGCGATCGATCCCATCCGCACCCATAAGACGCCGAGTTGTCCGGGCTCAGTGATTGGTCGTTCCTGATCGTCCACCAGCCGCAGTTCGACCCCTGGTTGCTGCCGTCCGGTCGCGCCCGGGCGGCAGGCGCTTGGCGTGTTGGCGACGAACAGAAACAGCGTCTCGGTCGCCCCGATGCCATCGAAGATCGGCTTGCCGGTGGCTTCCTGCCAGTGCGCGAGAACGGCGGGCGGCAACCGCTCGCCCGCCGATACGAAGGCGCGGACGGCCCGGAAGGGATTGCCCTCGGCGTGTCCTTCGGCGAGCAGATTGCGGTAGATCGTCGGCACGCTGAACATCACGTCGGGCCGGTGACGGGCGACGATTTCCGCGATCGTCTCGGTATGCGGCCAACGGTCGTCGAGGATCAGCGTGGCGCCAACGCGGAGACCGCCGAGCAGGCAATGAGCCAGCGCGAATGTGAAGAAGAGTTTCGAGGACGAGAAGAGCTTGTCCTGCGGCTTGACGCCGAGCACCTCACCGAGATGCACGTCCGCGATCAGAACGTCGCGATGGCGATGCACGGCGGCTTTCGCCTTCCCGGTGGTGCCAGACGTATAGACCCAGAAAGCCATGTCGTCCGGCGCCGTGGGAGCGCTTGCGACGGGACCGGTTTGGCGTGCGAGAAAGTCGCTCAGGGCGAGCGCCGACGTCTCGGGCTCTGGCTCCGCGTCACAGATGACAAGGGTGGAGGGACGCGGCGCGCCTTCGGCGACGGCCTGATCTAGGATCGGCAGGAAATCCGAATGAACGAACAGTGTTTGCGATCCGGTGTCGGTGAGAGCGTAAGCGAGATCCGCGGCCGAGTAGCGCGTGTTCAGGGCAACCGCAACGCCGCCGATTTTCATCGCGGCGAGGAACCCGGCGACGAGTTCGGGCGTGTCCTTGAGCATGAATAGAACGCGCTCGCCAAAGCCGATGCCGGCACTCCGCAAGGCGTTGGCGAAGCGATTGACCAGGGCCTCGAGCTCGCCGTAGCTGTAGACGGCGTCGCGGTGGAGAAGCGCCGGCGCGTCGCGAAGGCCAAGCGCGATGGCGGGGCCAAGCAGCGCGTCGCAAGCGTTCAGCGTGCCGGGAAGCGGATGGGGTGTCTCGGGGCCGCGTGTCATGACTACAACCCTCTGCCGGTTTGATGGCGATCGACAACCCTTTTGGAGTTGCTCGGGCGATCGGCGGGCGCGCGCGCGCGGTTGTTTAGTGAATGATCATTCAGGATGGACCTATAGTCACTTATTTCGTGATCCAAGTCAACCGCGAGAAGGCGAATGGCAAGGTGAAGCGGTGGTGAATCGACCCTCATCGCCGGTTGTCGGCAAGCTCTTTCAAAGCGCCGGTCGACGACCTTCGCCAACTTCCGCCGCGACCCGTGCACCGGGCTGGCGGCTCCGGTTTGTTTATGATATCCGCGGGAACGGGCGGGGATCGCAGCCCAAGGATGGCGGCGTAAGATTGTGAAGGGGTGGGTCCGATGACGTCGGGAGCGGAATTGGCGGGGAAAAGGCACGTTGCCGACGGGGGCCTGGTGCAGCGGCGCCGCGGTCAGATCGTCGCGGCCGCCGTCGAGTTGTTCTCGG
The DNA here is from genome assembly GCA_021793055.1 of Pseudomonadota bacterium. Classification (GTDB taxonomy): domain Bacteria; phylum Pseudomonadota; class Alphaproteobacteria; order Ferrovibrionales; family Ferrovibrionaceae; genus JAJYTL01. The sequence continues at coordinate 1,687 of JAJYTL010000153.1, read as the reverse complement.
AGCAGGGCTTCTACCGCACCACGATCCAGGACGTCGCCCGCAAGGCCGGCGTCAGTATCGGGCTGATCTATCAGTACGTCCGCGACAAGGACGATATTCTGCTTCTGGCGCTGCTCAGCGTTCTCGACACCTACAAGCACCAGATTCCAGAGGCACTGGTGGGCTTGTCGGATGCGCTCGAGCGATGCTGGGCCGCGGTCGAGGGCTATTGTCGCGTGATCGATAGCTGCCGGCGTGAAACCGTGCTGGCCTATCGCTCCACCAAGTCTCTGCCGAAGGAATGGCGGACGTTCATCGAGCGGGCGGAGATCGATACCAACGAAATCATCGCCGCTTGCCTGCGCGATTGCGTTCGAGACGGACTCTTCCGCGACATAAATATCGATCTCGTGGCCTATTATTTTGTCACCTTCGCTCACGCCTGGGCGTTGAAGCACTGGCTCATGCGCAAGCTCTGTAGCTTGGATCAATATATCGACCAGGGCATCGACTTCCATTTCAGTGCGCTCCTGACCGCGAAAGGTCAGCGGCAGTACAAGAGGATGCAAGCCGGTCGCGCTCGGAAAGACGCCGGCGCGACGCGGATCGCATAAGCGGCGTCAGCTCTGCACCGTAAACAGACGCCGCGCGAGGCGTATCGCCAGCGCGGCCGCCACGCGGCGCCGGTAATGCGACGGCGTCATCGTGGTGCGCATCGGCGAGACCTGCTTTTGCACCAATTTCCCGATCTGCTGCAAGGCCGTGTCGTCAAGCGGCTGGTCAAGCAGGCTCTCGCAGCCGGCCAGAAGAATCGGCCGCGAGTTCGTGCCGGTAATGGCAATACGCAGGCCGGTCAGGGCGTCATCGTCCCGGCGCAACGAGACCGCGACGCCGGCGAGCGGAAAGTCGATGGCGCCACGGAAGCGCGCCTTCTCGTATTCGGTGATGAAACTGGAGTCGAGCGGTATTCGCACGCCGAGCAGCACCTCGTCTTCGCCAAGGCGGAGATGGGCGGCGCCGTCCTCGTGGAAGAGGTCCTCCAGATCGATCCAGCGGGTGCCGGCCTTGCCGCCAAGCTCGACCTTGGCGCCGAGGGCGAGGAGCACGGGCGCTGTGTCACCGCTGTAGGCCGCGTGGCAGCGGCTTCCGGTCGGCGCGACATGGCAGCGCTCGCCAGCGTGCTTGAGGCAGAACGCGTTGCTTTGCCGCCACCAGGCGCTTTGGTTGTAAAAGACGCAGCGGGTATCGAGGCAAAGGTTGCCGCCGAGCGTCGCGACCGAGCGATGGGTCGGGCCGGCGACCTGTCGCGCGGCCTCGGCGAGCGCCGGGCAATGCAGGGTGACGAGCGCATCGTCCGCGAGCCGGGCGAGGGTGGCGCCGGCACCGATCCTCAGGCCAGCGGGTTCGAGCACGATGTCCTGAAGGCCGGGCAGGCCGGTGATGTCGATGAGCGCAGGGACGGTGCCGATGCCGCGGCGGAGGTTGGGCATCAGGTCGGTGCCGCCGGCAAGCAGGCGGGAGCCGGGATACCTGTGTCGGGCGGCGACCGCTTCGGCCAGGCTGGCGGGGCGGATCAGTTCGAAATCGGCAAGCAGGGTCATGACACGGCTCCACGAACTGCCGCGAGGCGGCTGTCGCGCTGGCGGCGTGCCAGCCCTTCGAGAATGCGGTCCGGCGTGATCGGAAGTTCCGTCAAGCGAAGACCGAT
>JAJYTL010000152.1 GCA_021793055.1 Pseudomonadota bacterium | reverse complement strand
GACAAAGCACCCCCTCCATCCACAGGCCTACGGTTGTCCGCAGATAGAGGTTGACCTTGGGGAAATTGGAAAAGAAAGCATCAGAAGCCGTATCTCCCAACCGCTGCTTGAGTTCCTCCTCCGTGATATGCAGCGGCAGGCGCTGCTTCGGGAGCCACGTAACGAAGTTAAAAAAGTTTTCATCGTCGAAGTTCATTTTTCTCTCCTGTTTCGTTGATGCCTTCCAGCGTCGGGAAGCATCAGGCTTTGTGACCACGCGTATATTAAGGGCGAAACAGAGACATAACGAGGGGGAGTGCCCTACGCAGAAATTGGTTTTCTGCGGGCTGCGGTTCTGGTGTGGTCGGCGACGAAGGACGAGCGACCCAAACAACACGCGTCGTATCCTGGCCACGCATCGGGCGTGACGGAGCGCCCGGTTCAATTCGGCCTGAGAGAAAACAGCGGATGACGTGGCCGGGCCAGTATCCCGCACTGAACGACCTGTACACCAATCCCGACCTTCGCCTTGTCGCGCCTTGCGGGGAGGCGCGGAGATGAGCGCGGTCAAAGCGTTTACATGTGCGCCGATCCAATCTGTCAGTCCCTGGCTCGCGGTGGCTTCTTCGTGGCGGAATCGCGAGGCGCCAGGCACCGTGACGGAGATCTCCGCCAGGGGCACAGCCCCGGTCGTCCTATCGACGACTACCAACGTCCGAGCCGCAAATCGATGAACGGTCGCTCACCAGCCGGGCGGGGGTCGAGCGGGTCAGGTGCCGCTCAGGATATCTTCCTTGGGTTCGGTTGTGTACAAGGTTGGTAGGTTGGTCGCCATGCCTAGCGAAACTCCCGCGTGGTCACTCGGATCACGTCGGAGGGACGGCCGGAAGGAACGGGGTTTGCGCCGGGCGCGGTCAAGCGGGACCCGCCGCCAGGGGGCGCCTGGTCACTCGGCCCGGACGGTGTCGAGAGAGGGGCGCCTCGCTGCCCGATGCTGGCCAGCAGATCCGAGAGATCGGTCAGCTCGTCGGCGACCACGTGGATCACGTCGCCCTCGCGCTGCAAGACGCCGCGGCAGGCCATCATCCGAGCGGAGAGCACGACGCGGCGCTGGCGCTCGAACACCTTGGGCCAGACGATGAGATTGGCGTGGCCGGACTCGTCCTCGATGGTGGCGAACATCACACCCTTGGCACTGCCGGGCCGCTGGCGCACCAGCACGATGCCGGCGACGGTCACGCGCCGCTCAGGGGGGAGCGCGGTGAGCCTGGCGCACGGCACGGCGCCGAGACGCCGCAGCTCCGCGCGGACGAACGAGACCGGGTGCTCACGCAGGGTGAGCCCGGTCGCCCGGTAATCCGCGACGACCTCGCCGCCGTCTGGCATGGGCCGCAACCGCACGCGCGGCTCGCGCTCCTGCGCGGGGACCGCCGGCGCACCGGCGGCCGCCATCAGCGGCAGCTCCGTATCCTCGAGGCCACGGATGGCCCAGAGCGCCTGCCGGCGCGTCAGGCCGAGGTCATGGAAGGCATCGGCGTCGGCGAGCCGCTCGAGCGCCGCGCGGGACAATCCAGTCCGGCGCCAGACGTCCTCGACGCCGCGGTAGGCGGTCTCGCCGCGACGAGCGATGACAACGGCCGCGTCTCTTTCCGAAAGCCCGGCCACCATGCGCAGGCCGAGCCGCACGGTGAGGTAGCTCTCCGTGGCCGGTTCCAGCGTGCAATCCCACGCCGAGGCATTGACGCAGACCGGCCGCACCGGAACGCCGTGCGCCTTGGCGTCGGCGACAATCTGCGCCGGCGCATAAAAACCCATCGGTTGTGAATTCAGCAGGGCGGCGCAGAACACGTCGGGGTGGTGGCGCTTCATCCAGCAGGAGGCATAGGCGATCAGCGCGAAACTCGCGGCGTGGCTCTCGGGGAACCCATAGGAGCCGAACCCTTCGATCTGCTTGAAGGTGCGCTCGGCGAAGTCTTGGGTGTAACCGTTCGCAACCATGCCGTTGACCAGATTTTCCTGGAATTTCGATACCCCGCCGGTCACTTTGAAGGTGGCCATGCTTCGCCGCAGCGCGTCCGCTTCGGTCGCGGTGAACCCCGCGCACACGATAGCGACCTGCATCGCCTGCTCCTGGAACAGCGGGATGCCGAGCGTCTTGCCGAGAACCCGCTTCAACGCGGGGGTTGGGTATTCGACCGGATCCGTGCCGTCGCGTCGGCGCAGATACGGATGAACCATATCGCCCTGGATAGGACCCGGGCGCACGATCGCCACCTCGATAACCAGATCGTAGAAAGTGGCGGGCTTCAGCCGCGGAAGCATCGACATCTGCGCGCGGCTCTCGATCTGGAACGTGCCGAGCGTATCAGCCTTCTGGATCATGGCGTATGTCGCCTTGTCCTCGGCCGGGATGGTCGCGAGATCGAGCGGCAGCCTGCGATGCGCGCGGAGGAGATCGAATGCCCGCCGCATGCAACCGAGCATACCCAGGCCGAGCACATCGACTTTCATGAAGCGCACATGGTCGATGTCGTCCTTGTCCCACTCGATCACCTGCCGATCGTCCATGGCCGCCGGCTCGATGGGCACGAGCTCGTCGAGCCGGTCGTGTGTCAGGACGAACCCGCCGGGATGCTGCGACAAATGCCTCGGGAAACCGATCAGCTCGCGGGAAAGATCAAGAGTGAGCCGCAACCGGCGATCGGCAAGATTAAGGTTGAGCGCGGCCAGTTGATCTTCGGCGATGCCTTCCTCCGACCACCCCCTTACCTCGGACGCCAAGGTGGTGGTCACGTCCTCGGTCAGCCCCAAGACTTTGCCGACGTCCCGCACGGCGCCGCGGGTTCGATACCGGATCACGGTCGCGCAGAGCGCGGCGCGCTCGCGGCCGTAGGTCCCGTAGACCCATTGGATCACTTCCTCACGGCGGTCGTGCTCGAAATCGACATCGATATCGGGCGGCTCGCGCCGGGCATGGGAGATGAAGCGCTCGAACAGGAGGCCGCTGCGCACCGGATCGATGCTGGTGATCCCGAGCACGTAGCAGACCGCCGAGTTGGCGGCCGAGCCGCGGCCCTGGCACAGGATCCGCTTGCCGCGCGCGAAGCGGACGATGTTATTGACCGTGAGGAAATAGGGCGCATACGCGAGCTCGCTGATGAGCGTCAGTTCGTGCCGGAGCTGCGCGGCGACGTCGTCCGGCACACCGTCGGGATAGCGGCGCGCCGCACCGTCCCAGGTCAGCTTTTCGAGGGTCTGTTGCGGGGTGAGGGCCGGATCGTCGATCTCAGCTGGGTACTGGTAGCGCAGGTCGCGCAGATCGAACGCGCACCGGGCGGGAATCTCGAGGGTTCGTGCGACGGCATCCGGGTGACGGGCGAGCAGCCGCGCCATTTCCTCGGGCGGCCGGAGATAGCGATCAATGGTTCGTTCCCTCCGGAAGCCCGCGTCGTCAATGGTGCAGCCTTCCCGGATGCAGGTCAGCACGTCCTGCAGGATCCGCCGCCGCGGCACATGGTAGAGCACGTCGCCGGTGGCGACGGTGGGAACGCGCGCCCGCGCCGCCGCCTCGGCCAGGTTACAAAGACGCAGCGCATCGCCGGGCCGGGTGCGAGGGGTCAAGGCGAGATAGGCGCGATCCCCGAAATCCACGCGGAGGCGGTCGAGCCGGGCGCGAAGAGCCTCGTCGGCCTGATCGGCGAGCAGGACCGCGAGCAGCCCCTCGCCCTGGGCGGCCATGTCCTGCCATGCGAGATCGCATTTTCCTTTGCCGGCACGGGCTTTGCCGCGCGACAACAGCCGACAAAGGCGCGCGTATCCGGCACGGCTCTGTGGATAGACCAGCAGTGAGGCGCCATCGGAGAGGTCAAGCCGGCAACCAGCCAGCATGCGGACTCCTGTCTCCTCAGCCCGCTGGTGGCAGCGCACGATGCCGGCGAGAGAATTCCGGTCGGTGATGCCGAGCGCGGGCAATCCAAGCCACTTTGCCTGCGCGAACAATTCCTCGGGGTGCGACGCGCCGCGCAGGAACGAGTAGTTGGTCGTGACCTGGAGTTCGGCATACTCGGTCACGTCTCTTCCTCGGGGCGATGGTGATAGGGCGTGGTGCTCGGCGCCTGACCGACCGGGCGCTTCATGACGACGAACCCCGAGGCTTCGAGGTGGCGACGGAGATGCTCGGCCGCGATCTGGGCGATCATCGGTCCGGCCACATCGGCGCGCTTTCGGCCCTTGAACCGCAACGCGTAGGCGAGGCTCTCCTCGATTTCGGTGGGGGTGGCGGGTCGCAGGGAGGGATCTTCGGTCATCGCTCGGCCTCAAAAAAATCCATGCAGGAACCAGCGAAAATCGCCCGTCGCCGGGTTCTGGCCGTCACCGCGGCGGAAGAGCCAGAAGCGCTGGCCGACCTCGTCCTCGACCACGAAATAGTCGCGCACGGCGGCGGCCTCGCCTGCGCGTCTCCACCACTCTCCGGCAATTCGCTCCGGCCCGTCAGCATGGCGAACGCGATGCCGGCGCCGGCGCCAGGTGAAGGCGGCCGGGGGATGGTCGGGCAACAACGCGAGAACCTCGACCGGCTGCGGCGGCGCCAGCAGCCGTACCGGCCGGGGGAGGGCGACCGGCCACTCATGGCCGGTCGGTGGGGCAAGGGGCGCGACGTGCGTGACCGCACGCTCGGGCACGTCGCTCTCGAATGGCTCAGCGCGGTAAATTCGATCCTCCCCGTAGCGATTGATGAGCCGATCCAGCAATCCCGCGAGATCCTGGTTGTTGCTGACCGCGCGGGTCGGCAAGGCATCGATCTGCACGAAAGGCAGGGGTTCGGCGGTCGCGGCGATCAGGTGCATGGCCTCGACGCCTTCGCCGGGATCGACCTGTTCGAACCGCTCTTGCAGCAGCTTTGTCAGGTGCGGCGCATCGCGCGAGGGCCGCGCGGTGCCGATCCGGACCGCCTGCACCGAATTGTCCATCCGCTCAAACAGCAGATCGAGGCTGCGCGCACCGCGCCCCACCCGCTCGAGCTGGCGGCAGACGGACCGCATCAACCGGTCCAGGACGGCCGCGAAGGACTCGGCCGTACGGATCGGCTCGGCGAACGCCAGGCGCTGCGCGATGGCCGCGGGCGGCGTCAGCGGGCGGATGCTCTCGGGCTGCTCGCCGAGCGCCTGCGCAAGCCGCAGGGCGATCACGGTGCCGAACCGCTTGACCAGCGGGGCGCGCGGCGCGGCCACGAGGTCGCCGACGCGGTCAAGGCCGAGCCGCCGTAGGCTTTCGACCACCTCAAGGGGCAAACGGAGAGCCTGGACCGGCAGAGCGGCGAGGGCTTGTCGCACGCCGCCGGTGGGCACGACGATGGTATTGCTTCCATGGCGAGCGACGGCATGAGCGGCGCCGGGCGTGTCGGCAATGGCCGCGCGAGCGGTCAATCCGGCATGTCCCAAGCGGGCCACCAGGTCGGTCAGCATGGCGGCCTCACCGCCGACAAGATGCGCGCAGCCGGTCGCGTCGATCCAGGCGCCGTCCGGGGGGTCGGCGGCGACCAGGGGCGCATAGCGGAGGCACCAGGTCGCGATCCGTGTGAGCGCCACGCGATCGGCCCCCGGTTCGGCTTCGAGGACAGTGAGCCCCGGCACCAGGGCCTGCGCGCTCGCAAGCGCCAGCCCCGGCCGAATGCCGAGCTCTTGGGCGGCGGCGTTGGCGGCCGCGACGATCCTGCATCGTCCGTCATGAGCGGAGGTGATGAACGGCTCGGCCTCCGGCGGTCCCGCGCCGATCCGGCGCAGCCGATCTGTCGGGAAGGTCGGGAACCAGATTGAAATGACCCTGCGCATCGGGAGCCTCCACAAACCAGGTCGCGGCCTCGCCACCACGGCAGCGGGTGAGATCCAGCCTCCAGACCGGACGGGCGAGACCCGGCACGGCCGGCGCGTGAGCGATGGGGGCGGGTGAAGGCAGGGGGCCGACACGCCAGCGTGTCGCTGCCGCATTCGGCTCCAAGAGGCGGGGATCATCGAAGCACCGGCTACGGCGGAGCAGGAAGGCGGGCACGCCGGAACACTCGGCCGCGAGTTGAAGGCGGCGCGACATGACGAGCGTCACGCGGGCGGTGGTTTCGCCGACGACACCGGCGAGGCCTCTGGCCCGCGCGCCTTCTTCGAAGGCGGCGAGGACATCGCGGCCGGCGTGGAGATAGATGACACGCCCGGGAACGAGGCCGGCGCCGGCCAGGCCCGGGGGATAGGCATCGGGGCTCTCCTGAACCCAGAGCACCGCCCCGTCCCGCCGCGCCAGGATGCCGGCGATAAGCAAGGCCGGGGCGGCGGCATGTTCGGTCTCGGGGCCGAGGCCAGCGACCTCATGAAGACCGGCTCGTAAGCCATTGCCAGGCAGACGATTGTCAATCTCCGACAGCCCGAAACAGATGGGCGTCTCTTTCCGACCCGACCCCGTGGCGGTCTGGATGCGGGCGATTTGTGTCCGGAGGGTCGCGATTTTCCTTGCGGTGGTATGGTCCATGGCTCTGTAGCTCGTGTGCTGGCAGGGCCGCGAACATATAGCGAACATTCTCGCCGAGTCGAATCCAATAAATGGTCCAGGCGGCCTCATTCACTGGCGGGGGCGTGAAATCGCTGCCATGTTTGACCGCCGCTTCTCCGGAATAACCACAATAAACTCAAAGCGATCTCCTCAAGCCGGGCATTTTTGGCCGCACCGCAGCCGCCATCGCGCCGCTTCCTCTTCCGGCCGAGCCGGATCTGGCTATTTTGGCGCCGGAAACGGGCGCAGGGACGGCTCAAATAGGGAATGTCGGCTTAGGGTTTCCCGATCACACAGGAGCAAAATTCATGAAAGTCGGATTTATCGGGCTGGGTCAGATGGGCCGTGGCATGGCGTCGAATCTCGTGCAAGCTGGACATGAAGTTGCCGTTTATAACCGCACCCCAGGCAAGGCCGAGGATTTGTTGGCTCGGGGTGCGCGCAAAGCTGTAAGCATCGCGGATGCCTGCGGCGGCGATGCGGTGATGACCATGCTCTCCGACGACAAGGCGGTGGAGGAGGTTGCTCTGGGGGAGAGAGGGATCGTCGCAAGCCTGGCGAAGTCGGCCATCCACGTTTCGTCCAGCACGATCAGCGTGGCGCTGTCGGAGCGGCTAACCGCGGCACATGAGAAGGCCGGACAGCGTTTCGTATCGGCCCCCGTATTCGGCCGGCCGGACGCCGCGGCGGCAGGAAAATTGTTCGTGGTCGCCGCGGGCACCGAGGCGGTGTTGCGGGATTGCGCCCCGCTGCTGGACGCTATTGGCCAGCGGACGATTGTTTTATCGAGCACGCCATCAGCCGCCAATCTCGTAAAGCTCAGTGGCAATTTCCTAATCGGCTCGGTGATAGAATCGCTCGGCGAAGCGATGGCACTGGTCGGCAAGGGCGGAATTGACCTTCACGCTTATGTCGACCTGCTCACCTCCACCATGTTTCCCGCGCCGGTTTATAAAACCTATGGCAAGCTGATCGCTGATCAAAAATTCGCGCCCGCGGGCTTCGCGGCACCTTTGGGGCAAAAGGATATCCGCCTCACCCTGGCTGCCGCTGAATCTCTCAGCGTCCCCATGCCCATTGCCA
>JAJYTL010000151.1 GCA_021793055.1 Pseudomonadota bacterium | reverse complement strand
AAGAAACACATTTCAAGAGCGAATTCTGAGAACGGTAATGGGTTGATTCAGTGTGTCACTGTGACGGGCGGTGAGAGCCTCTCAAAAAGGGCCGGTTGTGAGGAAGGACCCCCAATCCGGAGCGCGACGGCACCAAATCCGGCACCTTCATCCTGGTCAATCTGGCGGAGCGGATGGTGCTGATCGGCGGCACGTCCTACGCCGGCGAGATGAAGAAATCGGTTTTCACCATCCTTAACTATCTTCTCCCCGAGCAGGGCGTGCTGCCGATGCATTGCTCGGTCAACGTCGGCCCCGCCGGCGACGCGGCGATCTTTTTCGGCCTCTCCGGTACCGGCAAGACGACGCTCTCGGCCGATTCGCGCCGCACGCTGATCGGCGACGACGAGCACGGCTGGTCGCCGAACGGGCTGTTCAACTTCGAGGGCGGCTGCTACGCTAAGGTGATCAAGCTGTCGGCAGCGGCGGAGCCGGAAATCTACGCCACGACGCGCCGCTTCGGCACCGTTCTGGAAAACGTGGTGATCGATCCGGTGACGCGCCGGCTCGATCTCGATGACGGCAGCCTGACCGAGAACACGCGGGCGAGCTATCCGATCGACTTCATCCCGAACGCGAGCGACACCGGCCAGGCCGGGCACCCGAGCGCGGTGATTCTTCTCACCGCCGACGCCTTCGGCGTGTTGCCGCCGATCGCGAAGCTGTCGCCGGAACAGGCGATGTATCACTTCCTCTCGGGGTATACCGCTCGCGTCGCCGGCACCGAAAAGGGCCTCGGCAAGGAGCCGCAGGCGACCTTCTCCACCTGCTTCGGCGCCCCTTTCATGCCGCGCCACCCGGTGGTCTACGGCCGCATGCTGAGCGAGAAGGTGGCGGCGAACAACGTCTCCTGCTGGCTGGTCAATACCGGCTGGACCGGCGGCGCCTACGGCACCGGCAACCGCATGCCGATCGCCCATACCCGGGCCCTGGTCAATGCGGCGATCGAGGGCAAGCTCGACAACGTGCCGGTGGTGGAGGATCCGAACTTCGCCTTCGCGGTTCCGACCGCCTGCCCGAACGTGCCCTCGGAAGTGCTCGATCCGCGCGCCACCTGGAGCGACCCGGCCGCCTATGACGCCAAGGCGCGGGAGCTCGCCGGCCGCTTCAACGAGAACTTCGTCCAGTTCGCCGACCACGTCGACGAGGATGTTCGCGCCGCTGCGCCGCGGCGTGCCGCCTAGCGAGGCAACCGGGCCTGGAAAACGGCAAAAGAGGGGCGGCGCCGGAACGGCGCCGCCCTTTTTTCGTTCCGCGCCGCGCTTCCCGCGCAGCGGCCTTCAGATACGGATCACGATCTTTCCGAAATGCCCGCCCGCCGCCATGTGGTTGTAGGCGTCGTGAATCTCCGCCATCTCGAAGGCACGGTCGATCACCGGCATGACGCGGTGCAGCGCCATCGCCTGGACCATGTCGGCGAGCCACTCGCGCGAGCCGACGGTGATGCCCTGAAGACGCAGGTTCCGCGTCACGATCAGCGGGATGAGGAGTTCCTGCGTCGGCCCGGAAAGCACCCCGATCATGCTGATGGTGCCGCCGGCCCGCACGGTGCGGAGCGACTGCGCCAGCGTCGCGGCGCCGCCAAGCTCGATGATATGGTCGACGCCGCGACCGCCGTTCAGCGCCATCGCCGCCTTGCCCCATTCCGGCGTCTTGCGGTAGTTCAGGACGTGATCGGCGCCGAGCGCGCCGGCGCGTTCGAGCTTTTCGTCCGACGACGAGGTGACGATCACCTGGGCGCCGCACAGCTTGGCGAATTGCAGAGCGAACAGTGCGACCCCGCCCGTTCCCTGGATCAGCACGGTATCGCCCGGCGCGGTGCGGCTTTGCGCGACTAGCGCGCTCCAGGCGGTGAGCGCGGCGCAGGGCAGCGTCGCGGCCGCCTCGTCGCTCAGGTAATCCGGCGTCCGCACCAGGCCGTGCTCGGGAAAGCAGCGGTATTCGCTCAACACCCCCGGCAGATCGGCGGCAAGGCTGCCGGAGAACTTCTCGTCCCGCGGTGGGCCGGCAATCCAGTCCTGAAAAAAGCTGCCGATGACGCGATCGCCAGGCTGAAACTGCGTGACGCCCTCGCCCACCGCCTCGACCGCGCCGGCGCCATCCGAGAGCGGCACGATCGGGATCACCTTGCGGCGGCTATAGACCCCCTGCACCATCAAGAGATCGCGATAGTTGAGCGAGGCCGCGCGCATCCGCACCAGGACTTCGCCGGCTTTGGGCTTGGGCTTTGGCATCTGCCCGATCTTGACGTGCCCGAAGCCAATACCCGTGAGCTCGACCGCTTTCATCACCGCCATTCCGACCTCATTGTATCTCGCCGTCGCCCAAGCCTAGAGCATGATCCTTGGCCGCGCTGCCGGTTTGCCGAAGGATCGCGCCCTAATGCGCAGAAGCCCAATCTCGGGCGACCCCGACCTCGACGATCAGCGGCACAGAGATCTGGGCCGCGCTCTCCATCACCGTCTTGACCAGGGCCGCCGTCGGCTCGACCTCGGGCTCCGGCACTTCGAAGATCAATTCGTCGTGCACCTGCAAGAGGAGCCGCGCCTTGAGCCCGGCGCCCTGCAGCGCCTTCGGCATGCGGATCATGGCACGCTTGATGACGTCGGCGGCCGAGCCCTGGATCGGCGCGTTGATCGCCGCCCGCTCCATCAGGCCGCGCCGCGCCGGGCTCTTTTCCGCGATCCCCGGAATGTGGCAGCGGCGGCCGAACAGGGTCGTGACGTAGCCCTGCTCGCGGCACAGCCGCTTGGTGCGGTCCATATAGTCGCGAATGCCGGGATAGCGCTTGAAATAGGCCTCGATATAGGCCTGCGCCTCGCCCTGCGGAATGCCGAGCTGCTGGCTCAGGCCGAAAGCGCTCATACCATAGATGATGCCGAAATTGATCGCCTTGGCGGCGCGCCGCACCATCGGGTCCATGTCCTTCAACGGCGTATTGAAGACCTGGCTCGCGGTCAGGGCATGGATATCGACGTTGTCGCGGAAGGCCTGCCGCAAGGTCTCGATATCGGCGATATGCGCGAGCAGGCGAAGCTCGATCTGCGAATAGTCGGCCGAAAGCAGGCGGTAGCCCTTGGGCGCGACGAAGGCGCGGCGGATCATGCGCCCGGTCTCGGTGCGGACCGGGATGTTCTGCAGATTGGGATCGCTTGAGGCGAGACGGCCCGTCGAAGTCGCGGCCATGGCGAAACTGGTGTGGACGCGGCCGGTCGTCGGCACGATCTTTTCGGGGAGCGTGTCGGTATAGGTGCTCTTGAGCTTGGCGAGCTGGCGCCAGTCCAGAACGCGGGCGGGCAGATCGTGACCGAGCGCGGCCAAGCCCTCCAACACGTCGGCGCCGGTGCCATAGGCCCCGGTCTTGCCCTTCTTGCCGCCGGGAAGGCCCATCTGTTCGAACAGAATCTCGCCGAGCTGCTTCGGCGAGGCGATGTTGAATTCGCTGCCGGCGAGACGAAAGATTTCGGCTTCGAGTTCGGCCATGCGGGAGGCAAATTCGCGCGAAAGCCGCGCGAGCTCCATGGGATCGACGGCGATCCCCGCCATCTCCATCGCGGCAATCACCGGCACCAGGCGGCGCTCCAGATTTTGGTAAACCCCGAGAAGACGCTCGTCGAGAAGCCGGCGGCGAAACAGCTGATGGAGCCGCAGCGTGACGTCGGCGTCCTCGGCGGCGTAGCGCAGCGCCTGATCGAGGGCCACCTTGTTGAAGGTCACCGCCGCCTTGCCTCTGCCGGCGACCTCCTTGTAGGTGATGGTCTCATGGCCGAGATGAATGCGGCTCAACTCGTCCATGCCGTGGCCGTGACGACCGCCGTCCAGCACGTAGGACATCAACATGGTATCGTCGATGGGCGCGACCTGAATGCCGAGCCGGGCGAAGATCTGCATGTCGTATTTGATGTTCTGGCCGATCTTCAGGATGGCGGGGTTTTCCAGCATCGGCCGCAGGAGATCGAGCGCCTCGGCCATCGGAATCTGCAAGGGCGCCGCCACCGCGCCCTCCAAGGCCAAGCCGCCGGCATCCGGTGCGCGGTGCCCGAGCGGGATGTAGCAGGCCTCGTGCGGTCGCACCGCGAGCGAGATTCCGACCAGCTCCGCCCGCATCGGCTCGAGCGAAGTGGTCTCGGTATCGACCGCGACCTCGCCCGCCGCCTCGGCCAGAGCAATCCAGGCCTTCAAATCGCCGATCGTCTGCACCAGGGCGTAGTTGCCTTCGGCGCCGCCTCCGGCGCGCGCCGGATCGGCCTTGCCGCCGTTGGCGTCGACCGCGTGTCCGGGGCTCGCCCCGGCGCGGGCGCGGAAGAGCTCGCCGGAATCGCTGAGGCGCGCCCTGACGCGATCGGCGAGGCGGTTGAACTCCATCCGGCCGAGGAAGTCGAGCAAGGGCTGGGCCTCGGGCTGGCGGAAGCGCAACGCCGAGAAATCGAGGCGAAGCGGCACGTCGTCGCGAAGCGTGACCAGCTGCCGGCTGAGCCGCGCCGCGACCTTAGCGTGCAGCAGCGCCTCGCGGCGCTTCGGCTGCGGGATTTCGGCCGCATGCTCAAGCAGGGTTTCGAGATCGCCGTAGGCCGAAATCAGCTGCGCCGCGGTTTTCACGCCGATCCCCGGGATTCCCGGCACATTGTCGGTGGAATCGCCGGCCAAGGCCTGCACGTCCGGAACCTTTCCCGGCGGCACGCCGAATTTCTCGATCACTTCGGCGACGCCGATCGGGCGCAGCTTCATCGGATCGAACAGCGAAATTCCCTCGCCGACAAGCTGCATCAGGTCCTTGTCGGAGGAGACGATGACGACCTCGATGCCCTGGTCCCGCGCCGCCTTGGCGTAGCTCGCGATGACGTCGTCGGCCTCGAAGCCCTCCTCCTCGATGCAGGCGAGGTTGAACGCCCGCGCCCCCTCGCGAACCAGGGGGAACTGCGGGATCAGGTCTTCCGGCGTCGCCGGCCGATTAGCCTTATAGGCGGGGTAGATGTCGTTGCGGAAGGTGACCCGGCCCGAATCGAAAATTACCGCGATATGGCTGAAACGGGCGTCGGCGAGCGCTTCCTCGGCGAGCTTCCACAACATGTTGCAGAAGCCGAGCACGCAGCCGACCGGCGTGCCGTCCTTGCGAGTGAGCGGCGGCAGGACATGGTAGGCGCGAAAGATGTAGCCCGAGCCGTCGAGAAGATAGAGCCGCTCGGGCTGGCCGGGGGCCGCAGGTTTCCGGGCCGCGACGGCCCGCCCCTCGGCCGCCGCCGTGGCGGGATCGCGGCTCAGTGTCCGCTCGCGCTGACGGCGGTCTCCAACTTCCGCTGATAGCGACGGCCGCAATAGGGGCAATCGACATGGTCTTGCTTGCCCATATTGAGATAGACCCGCGGATGACCGAGAGCGCCGCCGCCGTCGCAGGCCACTTCCGTCTCCGTCACTTCGATCGTTTCCAAGGGTTCCATGGGACTCACGCGGGTTTTCCGTCCTTGCTTTGATGATTGACCGCTTTCCTGCACGGATGATACCCATTGCCGGCACTGGATCAACCGAATGTTCCGCATATGACCGCCCATTCCGCCCCCACGGCGCCGCCGAGCGCGGCCATCGTCACCTCGGGGCTCTGCAAAGTCTATCACGGCCGCCAGGGCCGGCCCGACAAGGTCGCGCTGGATCATGTTGATCTGGCCATTCCGCGCGGCTCGATGTTCGCCCTCCTCGGCCCGAACGGCGCCGGCAAATCGACCTTCATCAACATCCTGGCCGGCCTGGTGATAAAGACCTCGGGCCAGTGCGCGATCTGGGACTACGACATCGACGCCGAGCCGCGCCAGTCGCGGGCCGCGATCGGCGTGGTGCCGCAGGAGCTCAATGTCGATCCCTTCTTTTCCGCCCGCCAGAGCCTCGACCTCCAGGCCGGGCTCTACGGCGTGCCGAAGCGGGAGCGGCGCACCGACGAGATTCTCGCCGCCATCCACCTGACGGCGGAAGCCGACGCCCCGGCCCGCTCGCTCTCCGGCGGCATGCGGCGGCGGCTTCTGATCGGCAAGGCGATGGTCCATTCGCCGCCGATCCTGGTCCTCGACGAACCCACGGCCGGCGTCGATGTCGAGCTGCGCCACCAGCTCTGGGAAACCGTGCGGGCGTTGAACGCGCAAGGCGTCACCATCCTGCTCACCACCCATTACCTTGAAGAGGCGGAACAGCTCTGCGAGCGCGTCGCCATCATCCATCATGGCAAGGTGGTGGCCTGCGACACCACCGCAGCGCTGCTCTCGCGCCTCGACAGCAAGCAGCTTGCGATCACCACCGCGGCGGATATCGCCGAGGTGCCGGCGGCGCTCCGGCCGTTCCAGCCCGAGATCACGTCGAACCGGCTGATCACCCTGAGCTACCGGCCGAGCGTGACGCCGATCGCCGAGATCCTCGCCGCCGTGCAGGCGGCGGGGATCGGCATTCTCGACCTTTCGACCGAGGAAGCCGACCTCGAGGACATCTTCCTCGCCCTGACCCGCGAAAAGGCCTGAGCCGGGAGGCTCTTCCGTCCCCGCGTGCGATCTCACCTTGCGACGAAGCGTGACAGCGCGGAAAAGATAAGTGCGATGAGCCCCATCACCCCCACAAGCCATATCAACGATAACGCGTGGATGAGAGGGTTCTGGATCGGCGGGGAGCCGAAACCCACAGTGAGCCATGATGGCACGGCTGCCATGAGCAAAACTGCCGTTGCCATAATCGGCACAATCTCCATGATATTTTTAGCTCGGTAGGTCCAGCGGAATACGTATTGCTCGCGTGGATTGTAATTCAGATAGAGGCTCGGCTCGTCTAGAAGTGTCGCTTCTAGGCGGTGGTGCAGATTTTCCTAATACCTGAGAATGGCAATACTTCTCGACTCCAGAAGGCTCCAAACGATAATCATCGCGGCTCTCGCCAGAAAAATCCCATAGCGCAATAAATGCTGGTAGCTGCCACCAAGCGTCGCCAACGCCAGAAGCAACCCGCCGTTCGCAGCGACGAAAAAGCCGAATATCTGCCACGCGATCGCGTCGTCAGAAGTGCGCAACTGCACGGTCGCCTCAAGCTGCCGCCATAACCGCTCTTCTCTGTCCTCCATCCCCTTGCCCCCTCTTGCATTCCCCGCAGCATCGCCCAACCTCAGTACTATGAGTCGCTTTCGCCGCGAAACGCGACCGCCGGGCGGCGGCCTTGATTTGAATCATAGGCCGATATCCGGTTCGTGGGCGATGGTAATGGCGAAGGCAACAGCCGGGCGGGGGTTGGATGCCCAGGGTCTGCCAGGCCCCCCACCGTGAAGGAAAACAAGGCCCTATCCCAAGCGAGAGTGCTCCAGATGCCGATTCCGCTGCAGATCACCTTCCGCAATCTCGATCCCTCGGCCGCCGTCGAGGACGCCGTCCGCCGCCGCGCCGAGCGCCTCGAACGCTTCTCCGATCGCATCACCGGCTGCCGCGTCACCATCGAGGCGCCGCACAAGCACCGGCACAAGGGCAAGCTCTACGACGTCCGCATCGACATCCGGACGCCGAAGGAAGAGATCGCCGTCACCCACACCGGCCCGCAGGATCACGCCCACGAGGACGTCTATGTC
>JAJYTL010000150.1 GCA_021793055.1 Pseudomonadota bacterium | reverse complement strand
CGATAGGCCGAGCGGTGCCATAAATTCCTCGCGTAGCACCTCGCCGGGCGTCACCGGGGCAAGCTCTCCCGGCTCGCTCATGCCTCGCCCTCACCCTGCGCCTGCGCTGCCTTGGCCGCTTTCGCCAATTCCAACGCTTTGATCATGAGGTCGAGCTTCGCTTCCGACACGGCTTCCAGGTTCAGGCCGGGGCCGCTGGCATCCCTCACCTCGGCGGCGATTTTCCCAAACGCACGGCCCAGAATTTCTCGGATCGCGACGATGCGGCAACGGGTTTCCTCTGCCTCGTCGGACATAATTCGCACCAGCGTGCGCATTGCCTCCGGCGATGCCTCGCGCGCCAAGCGCTGCACTTCGGCATAGCAGCCGCTATGGCCGCTCGGATTGCCGCTCTCGCCGGGGCGAATTACCCGCAGGCGGTCTTTTCCGTGGCGCGGCACGCGATAAATTGGCGGTTCAGGGGTCGTTGACGGCATCGTGTCATCGAGTCATCGAGCATCGGTGGGGATCCTTTCCAGGCTTCGGGCGAGGCGGTGGGCGGCGCGAAGACCACACATATCGCAGCGCTGCCCGCCATCTTGCCGATTACTGACAGCCCGCCCGTTTTGGCCAAGCACCACAAGCTTCCACCGGTACGCTACGGATAGTCTGTAGACTCAAAGGCTTCATGCTTCGAGCATGGCCGAATGGACTCGCTTTTTGGACGGGGCATGTCTCCAGCAAAACTAAGGACGCCCAGTCAGTCGTTGATCGGCACGTTGGCCGAAAATATACGGCGACTGCGGCGTGAACAGAATCTTTCTCAAGAGGAACTGGCCGATATCTGCGGGCTGCATCGTACCTATGTCGGTTCAGTCGAGCGCGCGGAACGAAATGTAACACTAAGTTCACTCGAATTGCTCGCCAAAGCGCTGGGCGTTTCCGTTGTCGATCTCCTGACTTCGGGGGGTAAATGACCGCCACCCCGCCGACTAAACCCAAACGCTATGTCGCCGCGATTCGCACCAAAGGCTTGAGCATCTACGATCCGGTCGCGGTTGGCGATCCGGTCTACTGGATTCCTACGCCGGAACTGCAATCGCTCTTGGATAAAGGCCTGCGAGGCTTGTCTCTCGCCGGATTGCCGCTGCGAACCCGGTCGAAAGTCGTCAAGACCCGTGTTTGCGAGATTCTAGGCTATCCCGTTCCTGAGTCCTTCAAGAAGACGCAGCCGCGATTTCCGGGACAAATGTTCGACACTTATACCCAGAAGTCCAACAATTTGCAGGTCTGGAACGAAGAACTTTCCGCATCACGCCGCTACGTCATCATCCGTATTTCAAACGCGGATGTCATCACGCGGGTCAAGGTTGTGACGGGCGACACGCTGGCGCTGCTCGACACAACCGGGACGCTGACCAGCAAGTATCAGGCCCGGTGCATACCTGGCACTCAGGCCACGGAGTTAATCGCCGCGAAGGATACGGAACGACTTTTGCCCTTCGTGACGCCGAATGTCGTTCTGGGCCGGATTGCTACGCCCGTGCTGCACCCGGCGGCGGATGAGATATTGGCGATCGACACGGTGTTCAAACGGCTGGCGGCGCTGGTCGGAAGGCAATTCGCGGACGCCGGAGCGGATCAGGAACGCAACCGTGGCGCGGCGCTACATCGACTCGTGTGCGAGGCGTTGGGCTATCGCTCCTATCAGGATGACGGGCAATTTCCGGATGTCCGGCACCAGCTTCTGGAAGTGAAGCTGCAAACCTCGCCGACCATCGACCTTGGCCTTGTGACGCCGGAGAGCGTCGAGCCGCTGGACGTTCCCATGATCGGCGGCCAGCAAATCCGGCATTGCGACGTGCGCTACGGGATATTCTACGGCGCGGCCACCAACGGCTCAGTCACCTTGACTCATTTCTTCCTGACGACTGGCGCGGTCTTCTTCACCCGTTTCCCGCAGTTTCAGGGCAAGGTCTTGAACGCAAAGCTTCAGATCCCGCTACCTGCGGACTTCTTCAACACCTAGACCAAACACCCGCCAGACAAGCGTATCCAGATCGCGCTCCATGTTCCCCGTTTCTGGCGCATGGTTCTCTTCATAGATTGTCTTGGCGCGGGCGATGATGTCCCGCGAGAGCGGCAAAGTGGGATCGGGTAGCGGAAATTGCTCGACATATTGCGTAATGAAGCGCCGCCGTCCGGCATAGAGCTTGTTGTTGAAGCGGTGATCGTAGAACGCTTCGGCAAAAGTCGAGTTCGCCACCGCCGCCGCCAGCCAGAGAAGATCGGCGTTTCCTTCGCGGTTGGCCGCAAGCCAGTAGCAATCTCCGTTCACCACAGAACCACTCAAATCAATCCAGAAAGTCGGGTGCTCGGAAATATCCCGGAACACCAACTTGGGCGCGCTCCACGCCTGTGGGTCCTGCGGCACCCATAGCTCGTACCAGCGCCGTCCAGCTTCCATCACATAGGAGCGGCTTTCAAGCGCCGCGCGGTGCGATTCCAGATAGGCGCGGCTCTTGGGGTAATTCTCAAGTGGAATCGCCTGCCTGTTTCCCTGCACGACTTCATGTGGATAGAGAATGGCGCGGACTTTCTTCGGGAGTGTGGCCCGGAACCGTCCAGCCCCGTGATGCGTGGTCAGCGGGCGCAAGAGTTCAGGCGTCTCCGCGCCGAAGGCGCTGTCCCAGTCGTGCCGGATGAAGATTTTGTCCGCACAGGTTTTGACGCCGACGCGGATTTTACCGATTTCGCCGAAACGCTTCCATGCATGGCGGTCCACCGTGGCCAGCCATTCATCGCCGGAGTTGGATGCTAGACGCCAGACATCGCTATCGTCGCCGGAAGCGTCCAGAACCCCGTGGCGCACACAGAACCGCCGCCCATCAGTAACGGCCACGACGCCAGCGCGCGTCAGCGCGTCAACCGCGTCAGACGCTTGGGCTTCGGGCTCATCCTTGACTTCATAGATGGACGTAAAACGCGGCGCTTCGGCGGAAGCGGACGCCGCTCCCCGCGCAACGAGCACGGCCGGAAGAACCGCGGCGCTGAAAAGCTTGGTGTCGCCAAGGTCCCAGATGTGGCGAAGATCAAACCTCTCGCGCAATGCCGAACGTAGCGTGCCGCCTCCCTTGGTAGTCATGAAACGGTTGGAGACGATGATGCCCGCCGCGCCATCCGGACCCAGCACCTGCGCCATGCCCAGAAGAAACGCCTGATACAAATCCACGCGCCCACTAAGGCCAAACTTGCGCGCGATTTGCTGGGCGCGTTCCGACCCCATAATTTGGGTACGGACATAGGGCGGATTGGCGATGATTAGATCGAATGCCTGTGTCTGGCGTGAGGAAAAGAGAGTTGGCGCCGCCGCGTTGCTGTCCGCTTCCAGCGCAAAATCCAAAAAGTTGCCGCGAGTCAGTTCTAGCTGGGCCTTTGGGTGTGCGGCGCGGATACGCCGCGCGGACTCATCGAGTGCCGAGACGTTGGTGTCAAACCCTCGAACGCTTAGGGTCGCGCGAGTTCTGTCCTTCAAGGCCTCCAGCAGTGCCAGCACAAGCGCGCCGTCGCCAATGGCAGGATCAAGGATCGTGATTATTTCCCGCTCCGTAAGCGCGACGTTCTCAACAATCCGCTCCGCAACGAACCGCGCCAGTTTGTCTGGAGTATAGGTCGCGCCGTGCGCCTTTTCGGCGTCAACGCTCTGGTAGCGGCGGGCGGTATCTTGAGCGGCGAACTGCGACATTTGATCCCCGAATCGGATTGCTACTTATAGTGTTCTTATTTGGGGTGTGCGTCAAGGTCGGACCACTCGTCCCCGACAATCTCCTTTCGGTCCTAGAGTGGTGCTACAGCGTAAACGTAGTGACCATCGCTATCTGGCGTGGCCCGCCATTCTTTCTTGCTATGCCATTGATATACATCAATAATAATTTTGGCGGTAAGTTTCTACCCCCATATTTACCCCCAAGTTCGCGCTCATTGGCCCTATCTTGGAGCCTGAGAAGGGTTTTTATCCCTCTCCCCCGCCTGCGGTAAATTTTCGCCATCAGACGCGCGCGCTAGCGATCGGCGCCGGATTTATGGCCCATCTCACCTGTTTCCTCCTGTTCTCACGTGCGTTCACCCGGCCACACCAGCACCTCGCCGGGCGTCACCGGGGCAAGCTCTCCCGGCTCGGCAATGTCCGCAAAGGCGTCTCGCGCTAGGCCCTCTTTCACGATCGTCATTTTCCCTCTCAAAGCAAAGCCGCCAGCGATGCGCATCTCGCGGCTATCTCGCGTGCATCGGCGCGCATCTCGCGGCGGTGTGGGGGCCATCTCGCCGCATCTCGCACCTATTCCCCCGCCCGCCCGGCACGGCTCAGGCCGCCATCAGGCGCGGGTTTGCGGTGGATCAAGGGGCGCGATCGGGTGGAAGCATTGCCCAAACCCGCCCGCGCGCGTCTCACGGGCCGGGATTGCCCTCGCGGATGCGGCTTTCGATGGCGGCAAGGCGCTGTTCCATATCGGCCCCCTCGATCGCCTGCCGCTGGCGATCCAACATGACGGAGAGGGCGTTGCCTTCCTCGGCACTCATCTCGCCGCTTGCCACCTGTTCGATGATATGGCGCTGGCCTGCAAGGACATCGCTGGCGGTTTCCATTTTCGGTAGGCCGAGGGCTTCAACCACCGTCCGCTTGTTGAGGCCGATGATCTTGAGCAGTTCCAAGGCCGGGCGCCAATCGTTGCGGCCCTCAGCAATTACGCTTGCCAATAAGTCAGGCGCAGCGGCGGCAATCTGCCCTTCGAGCGCCCGCATGATGAGCCTACGGGCGCCCGGTGGCTTGCCGCGCGGATTGCCGCTCACTCCCGGCTTCCAACGGCCGTCATTCCTGCTTTCGCCTGATTTTTCAGGTTCGTTGCTCATCGCAGTTTCCTTTCAACGGCATCAAGCCGCCGCCGAAAATCGGCGAGCCGGGCGTCATGCGCGGCGCTTTCGGCGTCATACGCGGCGCGGGCCTCGGCCGCCTCGCGAGCCTCATCGGCCAGCCGGCGGGCCATAGCGGCATCGTGGCGGGCGAGCCATCGGCGCATCGGGTGATCGGGCGGCAGCGCCTCGATCTTGGCTCGCGTCCGGGCCGCCAGTTCATCGGCGAGGGCGTAAATTTCACGGGGCGTCATCGGGCTGCTCCTTTTTCGCGTCGGATGACGGGAAATCATCGCGCTTCGAGTTCCCTGGCCAACTGACGAACGACTGTGCGGTCGGCATCGTCGATATGCGCAGCCGCTCGGGCGGCTTAAGTCGCCCGGACTCATACGCTTGCGCGGTGTTTCTCAAATGCTGATTTTCCCTTTCCAACTCCCGGATGCGGGACTTGAGCCGCTCCGTCGGGGTTGGAGGGCGCGGTTGCCGGGTGGCGCGGGCAAGTTGCTTGATCGTATGGAGCCTCTCCAACTGCGTTTCGCAACGCATGATCTTCAGCCACGCGGCGGGGGAGAATTTAACGCAAGGGGCGAGGTGTCCCGCGAGCCTGGCGATTTCCGGCGGAACGAATTTATCCATGTGCCGCCGGTAATAACTCTCGGGCACGCCAGCCAGCCGCGCCGCCTCCCGGATACCGCCGCGAGGGCGTCCGCGTTTTCGCGTCACATGCTGCGAAACTGCCTGCTCGGCATCAGCGGCAGGGGCATCGGGGGCATCAGCGGGCGGGGCCTCGGAGGCAGCGGCGGCAAGGGCGTCGGGGGATTTTTGCGTCGCCTGATGCGAAACTCCCGCCGGGGTATCTTGCGGCGATCCAGCTTTCGCGGGCGGCTCAGGGGCAACGCCCACCTTATCGGGCCCCATCAGCGCGGCGGCTCGGCGCAGGGCAATGACATTCGGGTTCATCCGAGATTCCTTTTCGCTTCAAGTGACGCATAATTCCCAGGCGCGCGAGGGCGGTTAATGTTTTTCGCGCCGGGTGAAGCAAAAGCACCGCTCAGCCGGAACGCTCAGGCGAGCGCGGCGGCGCATCAGGCTTGACGTAAACCGTCTTGCCGTCCTTGGTCACGGGCACGTATCCAGCCGATAGAATCAGCTCTATGGCCTGTTGCAGCCGGTATTCGTCGGCAGCGGCCTTATTCGCGTCTTGCGTGTCGTCCGGGGTCATCGTCCATCTCCTTTTTCGCGTCAGTGAAGCAATATAGCACGGCGCGCCCGCTGATGCCAGGATTTCGCGTCAGGTGGCGAGATAATCATCGAGCCTCAAGCCAGCGTGCCAGTCTGCGGCAGGCGGCGATCAGTTCGCTCTTGTTCTCATGCCAACGCTCAGGGCGCTCCCAGCAGGGCGAGAGCCGTTCGGCCATCTCTGCCAGGCGGCGCGCGGCTTCGGCCGGTGATGGTGCCTCACGGTCGGCACCAGTGCCACGCCAAGCCAAGCGTTGAGGCACCGTCACGGCGTTTCCTCCCGCGCGCACCGCCAGCAGAGATCACGCGGCAAGCCCCGCCAGTCGGATGCGCACCACACGCCACAACCGCATATGCGGCAGGGCCTCGCGCCGGGCAGGCCAGCCAGTGGACTGGCAGCCAGCATCAGGCACCCCACGGCCCGCTTGTGCGCCTCCGGGGCGGCCATCGGCTGGTGTTCCTCGCCCATGATCGCCGCGCGCTCTGGATCTGGGCCGCTGGTGGCGTCACGCGCCCGCTGGTGGAGGAGATCGAGCCGGCGCTTGGCCTCGCCCCGGAAATAGACGCGAGCCTTCGCCTCATCGGTAATCCTTTGCGCTGGGGAGGTTTTGGCCTCGGCCATCAAGGCGGCGGCGAGGGTTTCCACCTCATCGGCGATGGCATCATCACTCAACCTTAGGTTGGGCGTATGGACCGGGGAAGATAGCGCCGGGGCGGCATCCTCAAAAACTGCGTTTTTTGGGAACACCTCTCCCGAAAAAGGCGAAAAAGGCGAAAACCCCTCCGCCCCGGCCATGTTCTCTTTTTGTTCACCATCCTCGAGGGGGTTTTTCGGGATTTTCGGGATATTCGGGACAGGTGTTCCCGAAAAACACGTTTTTTGAGGGTCGGCTTCAGCCTCGAGGAAGGCGCGCAAGAAGCGGCTCACGAGATCGCCTCCCACAACCGGGGATTGACCAGATAATCTCCTCGAGGGCGCCCAGCTTGCCCGGTGAAGGGGGCAGCCCGCAGCCATCCGGCCTCCTCGAGGTTCCGGCAGGCTTGTTTAATCGGATCACTCTCCCGGAGACCCGTGAGGCGCGCCGTATCGCGGATCAACGAGACGTTCACGCGCTCGGGTCGCTGTTGAACGATCCAAGCCGCCAGGGTCCGCATGTTCCGCTCTTCGCTAGAGACGGCACAATCCCCAAAAACCCTAGCCGCGCCCGGCAGAAAATAGCCTTCGACCAGGCCCGCAGCAGCCTGCACCGCCCGGCGGCTCACCCGATCAGGTTCGGGGGCGGCCGGATCGCCTGCGCACCACCAGAGATACTCCAACGTGATCGCGAGCCGGATCACCTGACCACGCGCCTTGCCGAGGGTCGATTTCACCAGCGGCGAGGCCGTGCGCTCGCGCTCCTGCATCTCGCGCCCGAAATCCTCGATGATGGGGCGCGCATCATCGGCCAGGTGGACATAGGAGGGCAGCAGTTCGCCCCCCTCGTTCTCCGCCATGCGGAGATCGGCAAGGCGGGTCAGGCAGCGCACTGCGGCGGCAATGTCAGCCTCACGGGATGGCTGGCGGAATGGCCGAGAGGCTGGCCACACCCACAAGAATCGCGAGACCAGGCCATCATCGGAATCTGCGAGCAGGTCGTCGAGGCGGTCGGGCTGGACGGTCCCG
>JAJYTL010000149.1 GCA_021793055.1 Pseudomonadota bacterium | reverse complement strand
CATGTCCGAGACCGCGTCCGCCGCCGTCCCGATCAGGCGCGGATCGGCCCGTAGCCGCGCCATCTCCTGCGCGCATCGCAACAAGCGATCAATAATATTTACAGTAATAAAAGCAATGCGTTCTCATGCTATTCTGAGAGAAATATTGCAGTTCTAGGGGCGCGATCTCCCCTGTCCTCGCGCCATGCGTCGGCTCGCCGGCCAGGCTGGTGGCTGGGACCAGGGCCGCTAGCACCTCGCTTTGGCCGCGTACCGGCCGGCTGGCCCGCGGGTCATCGAGCAGGAGTTCTCCGGCTTTCGTTTCGGCGGCGGGAGCGGGGTGCGCGGCTGGCTTAATGGGCGGCAAACGGGAGGGCGAGCCGGTGCGACGGACTGGGCGGCCGTGCAAGGCGTTTGCTATGCGGGTCAAGTGGTGGGCGATACTGGACTCGAACCAGTGACCCCTGCGATGTGAACACAGTGCTCTACCAACTGAGCTAATCGCCCGCGCGCCCTCGTATAGGTCCCGAACTCCGCCCCTGTCAAGCTGAAGCGGCGCTTGATCCCGAATGGACCGCGCGCAACACGCGCGCCGGCGCGCCGGGCATGTCCATGTCCGGGATTTCAAAGGGTTAAGCCCCCAAATTCGGGCTTTGCCAAAGCCGGCGGGACGGCGGCGGCCGCGATGGCTGCGCGCGGAGAGGGAGCTGTGCCGCGTGCCCTCCCGCGAGATCGCCAATCAGGGCCCGTCGTGAATTCGCGGCGCATCCGGAAGGCGGAGGGCCAGGGCGCTGATCAGCGTGATCAGCCCGCCGAACGCAACCGGGACGAAGGCCGTCATCGGGACGCCGGTATAGTCCCAGGCGATGCCGCCCGTGAGGGGCACGAAGAAGGCAAGGCCGTAGCCGATCGTGAACATCGCAGCCGAGACCCGGTGAACGTTATCGGCGGTGGCAAGGATCGGTGGCAAGGCCAAGGCCAGCACCAGGCAGAAAGCGGCGCAGAACCCGATGACGCCGGCGGAGGCCACGATGCCGGCCGGGGGTAAGGCGAGAAAGCCGAGGACGCCGGCCAGCGCGAGACAACCGCTCGCCACCAGCGGCCAGCGGCGACCGACGAGAAAGCCGGGGAAGAAAGCGACGATGAAGGAGCCAGGCCATTGCCCGACGTTGAGCGCGGTCAGGCAGGGACCGACGAGGTCGGGGTGCCTAATGGCGTGCAGGTAATCCGGGATGAAGGCGTTGGCGCCAAAATAGGCCACCGAGCAGCCTGCCTGAAGCCCGCCGACCACCCAGATCTGCCGATCGCTCCAATCCGGCCACCAATGGCGGCGGACGCCGTGCCCGAGCGCCGGAATCTTCGGCGTAAAGACGAAGAAGAGGAGGGCCGTGGCGAGAACCGGCAGCGACCAAAAGACGAAGTTCAGGCCCCAACTGCCGTGGACCAGCGGCAGGACGAAGGGCAGCGTGAGCGAGGCCGCGAGGCCTTCCGAGACCACGATGCCGTTGGCATAGACGGCGGTGGCAAGCCCGATCCGGCGCGGGAACCATTGGTTGACGAGCGAGGGCAGCGCGGGCTGACAGATGGCGATGCCGGCGCCCATGACGAAGGTCATGGAAAAAAGAGCCGACGCGGAGTCCCCGAGCCCCCGCAGTGCCGAGCCCACGGTGACGAGCAGAAGCCCGACGATGAGCGCCCGCCTGGCGTCGAGGCGCGCGATCAGCAGCGAACCCGGGATGGCGGCGATGGCGAGGAGCAGGACGGGCAGGCCGGTCAGGGCCGCGATGCCGGTTTCGTCCAGGCCGAGGGCGTGGTGGATCAGCGGCAGGACCGGCGGCACGGCCAGGACGGTGAGGCGGAGATCGATACCGGCGAGCCACATGAGCAGCAGCGAAAGCCAGAGCGATCGCTCGCCCCAGCTGCGGGTTTCGGTCGTTGCGGCCATGGCGATAATCGATCCTTGTTGCCTTTGATTCCAAACGGGCGCGGTCGGCTTCAGCCACGGCAATCGCGAAGCGCGGGAGGCTGGGCGACGTGCGGGGCTGCTCGGCCGGAGCTATCAGTCGGCGAGCGGCAGAGTGCCGCCCGGGACCGGCACCTGGAAGACGTTGAGCGTCATCGATACCAGCGTGTAGTAGCCGAGAATGGCGACGAGGTCGACGACCCCGGCGTTGCCGAGAACGTCTCGCGCGGCCGCGTAGGTGGCATCGCTCACGCCATGGTTGGCGTGAAGCTCGCTCGCGAAGGTATAGACGATCTCTTCGTCGCGGTTCGCGAAGGTTGGCGTCTTGCGTGTCTCGATCGCCGCGACGATGTCCGGAGAGAGTCCGGCTTTAAGCGCCATGCGAGCATGCATGTACCATTCGAACTGGGCGCGCCAGAAGCGCCCGGTGACGAGGATGGCGAGTTCGGAGAGCCGCGGCGGAAGAGCGGAGCGGAAGCGGCAAAATTCTCCGAGGTTTTGCGCCCGGTCAGCCAGCTCCGGCGAGTGCAGCCAGGGAAGGAAAGGGCCGCCGATGCCGCCGCGCGGGCCATTGACGATGCGATCGTAGACTTGCCGCTGCTCGGCGGTCATCGTGTCGGGGGTAAGCTCGGGTAGCCGGCTCATGTTCATGCTCCAAGACTGGACGAGGCGTTGAGGGAGGGCGAAAAGCGGGGTCAGGCGTGCGCGCGCAGTGCGTCCGCGAGGGCGCGCTGGCGCGCTTGGCTTGCGGACCAGGGTTGGCCCGAGGTCAGGCCGCCGTCGACCACCAGGGCTTGGCCGGTGACGAAGCTCGAGTCCGCGCTGGCGAGCCAGAGCGCCGCTTGCGCCACATCCTCCGGTTGGCCGACGCGACCCAAGGGCTGCGCGCGGGCCGCTCCCGCCGTCACCAGGCCGACGCTCTGCTCCGCCTGCTCCGCCGAGAGGCCGGCGGCCTTGCCGAAGATCGGCGTAGCGATAAAGCCGGGGCAGATGCAATTGACGCGGATGCCGGATTCGGCGAGTTCCATGGCCACCGAACGGGTAAGATTGATTACTGCGGCCTTGGCGGCGCTGTAGATATGAGGGCCGTAGCCGGCGGTTAGTCCGGCGACGCTCGCGGTGCTGATAATGGCGCCGGCGCCATTCGGGAGCATCAGACGGGCGGCGTGTTTCATGCCGAGGAAAACACCCCGCAGCAGCACTGCGAGGGTGGCATCGAAATCGGCTACCGAGGTTTTCGCGATCGGGCCGCGCGCGCCGCCGATCCCCGCATTGTTGAAGACGCAGTCGAGGCGGCCGAATCGCGCGGCCGCAAGGTCCAAAGCGGTGGCGACATCGGATTCCTGGGCAACGTCGGTGTGTTGGAAGATGGCGCGCTCGCCGATCTCGGCGGCGAGGGCACGACCAGCAGCATCCTCGACGTCGGCGATGACCAGCCGCGCGCCCTCGGCGGCAAAAAGTTTTACGGTCTGTTTACCAATACCACTGGCTCCGCCGGTGATAACGGCGACTTTACCCTCCAGTCGCGCCACGGTCTTCCTCCTGATGCCGAGATTTCTTATAATTGGCTCGATGTGCCGCGCCACGAGTGAATCCCCGAGGCCACGGCCGGATTTGGTGACGTCAGCTATTGGTCGGCGGCTCGCCGTCGGGATCGAGCCGCTTGCCCTCCAAATCCTGTTCCAAGTGCTCGCGCTCGCGGCGATTTGTCGAGCGCTCGGTTTGGCTGAGGCCATGCCGTGCGCGGTTCTCCGTCGCCCGCTTGCGGTCCTTTCGACGCGAACGTTTCTTGCGGTATTGATTGAGATTGACTACATCCCCCATCATCGACGCCCGCTTCGCTTTTCCGGAGGTAGATGGTACGCCTTGTATAACGGCGAAAGATTAGCTTATTTCCGGTCCCGCGCAACCGCGAGCCACGGCGGTCGGGGCAGGGGCTAGGGAAAGACCGGTGAAGAAGATTGCCATCGGGCTTGGAGTCGTGCTCGTCGTCGCGTTGGCGGCGGCCCTCGGGGCCCCCTCGTTCATCGATTGGACGCGCTATCGAGTTCCGATAGCCGAACGCCTCTCGGCGCTGACCGGGCGCGAGGTCAGAATCCGCGGCGCCATCGCCTTTCACGTCTTGCCGGAACCGCAGCTCGCGGTCGCCGACGTCAGTCTTGCCAATCTTCCGGGCGCCGGCACGCCGGAGATGGTGCGAATGAAGTCGCTTACCGTCCGAGTTGCGCTGCTGCCGCTTCTCGGCGGCCGGATTTCGGTCGAGAGCGTCACCTTGGTCCAGCCCGTGGTGCGGCTCGAAGTTCTCGCGGATGGCCGCAAGAACTGGACGTTGTCAGCGACGCCGCCGGCAAACGGCATGAAAAAAAGCCTGCCGTTGCATGCGGTCGGCGGTTTGGGCGCCGTTCGCCTTGACTCGGTCAATGTCCGGGACGGCACGGTCATCTATTCCGGCGGTCCGGGGAAGAAGCCGCTTCGATTCGAAAAGATCGATGCCGGACTGAGCGCCCGGACGCTGGCCGGGCCGTATCTTCTGCAAGGCCGCCTGGTTGCGAGCGGCCTGCCTTTCTCGTTTCGCGTCGATCTTGGCCGATGGACGCCGGATCATCAGGCGCCTGTGCTGGCGCGGCTCCATCTTCTCAAGAGCGATGCTCATTTAACTGCCGACGGCGTGATCGTGCAGGCTTTCGGCCGCGAGCGCTTCAACGGCTCAGTCAAAGCGGACGGCACCAATTTCGCTGACCTGATCGAGACATTGAGCGGGGTCCGTGCGCCCCGGCTCGATCGGCCCTTCAAGCTCGATTTCCAAGCCACCGGCGATGCGCACGAAATGTCGCTGAACGACATCGGCTTCCAATTCGACGGCAATGCGATGACGGGAGCTGCGACGATAGCCATGTCGCCTGCTGGCCCCAAGGTTTCGGCGACGCTTGCCGTCGGCTATCTCAACCTCGATTCCTTTCTCAGCCGCACCGGGGGTCTGACGACCGCCGCGGAGAAGAGCGTGCGTGGATCGCCGACATCCGGCAAGGTGTCGGGGACCGGGGCAGCGGTGATTGCTTTTCCCAGCCGCATTCCAACCGGCGTGTCGGCCTCGGTCGATCTCCGTATCTCGGTCGCTTCGTTTCACGGCGGCGTGCTGCGCGATATGCGCCTTGCGGGTGGCTTGAAAAACGGCCAGATCACGATTCAGAACCTTGGCGCGCTCTTGCCCGGCGCCTCCACCATCTCGCTTAGCGGGGCGACGAGCGGACCGCCGGGACAACCGGAATTTTCCGGCCAACTTGCCGTCGCGTCCGCCGACGTGCGCGCGCTCCTCACGTGGCTCGGGGTCGATGCCGATATGGTGCCGCCGGGACGGTTGACGATCTTCTCGGCCCATATCCCCTTTACCGCCACGCCGCAGGCCGTGACGGCGGATCAGATCGACGTTCATCTCGATCAGTCGCACGTCACCGGGCAAGCGACGTTGGACCTAGTGGGCCAGCCAGCGCTCGGGCTCGATCTTGCGCTCGATCGGATCGATCTCGACGACTATCTTCCGCTGGCGTCTGCGCAAGTGCGGCCGGGTGCTTCCAGGGCCGGTGACCTCCGGCCTTGGACAATTCCGGTTTCGCTTGCCGCGCTGAGCGCAATGGATACGAATCTCAAGCTACGCATCGGCGAGGTCGTTTATCGCGTGGTGCCGATCAACGGCGTCACCCTCGATCTCCAGGCCGGGGGCGGCGCGCTCGACGTCAAGAAATTGAAAGTGGCGAATGCCGGCGGCGCCTCGCTGGCGCTGTCCGGCGGCGCCGCAGATCTGGCGGCGCACGCGACCTATCAGGGAACCTTCGCCGTTCAGGCGCCGGGGATCGGAGTCTTCGCCAGGCTCAGCGGTTTGGCGCCGCCGCCGGCATGGATCGCGCTGCGCGGGCTTAAGGTCGCCGGCAAGGTCAGCGGCGATGCCTCGGGCTTCGAGTTGAGCGGCCTCGATGTCGCCCTCGGTCCGGACGAGGCCGGCGGCGATATCGAGATTCGATACGCGAAGCCGCGGCCGAAAATTCGCGCCAATCTGACGGTGGCCAACCTCTGGCTCGACCCTTTTCTTGCCTCCGCCGCGGCCTCTGGGGCACCCGCGACGGCCCCCGGGGGCGCACCGATCGACGGACCCATTTGGTCCAGAGCGCCGTTTGATCTCGGACCGTTCGATTGGGCCGATGGGATCGCCGCGGTTAGCGCAAAGCAGATTACGATCCGTGGCTACCAAGTCCGCGATGCCGAAATCACCGCGACCGTGAACGATGGCGCGGTGACGCTCAATCCAATCCGCGCCGTGCTGTTGGATGGCGCGTTGGCGGCCAAGGCGCATATTGCCGCCGGCGCCGATCCATCTATTGACGTGAGTTTCGTCTGGAAGGATCTGGACTTGCGCCGGCTCGTCTTCGGCCTGACCGGGCTTGGCGCCCTTTCCGGTCGGGGCAGCTTGAACGGGACCCTGCAGAGCAGCGGTCCAAACCCCGCCGCGGTGATCGCAAACCTTGGCGGCAGAGTTGCCCTCAGCGTCGACAAAGGCGCCGTTCAGGGCCTCGATCTCGCCCGTCTCGACACGGGCTTAGGCAAGGTGAAGACCGCTGCGGCGTTGATCGCCTTGAGTGACGCAGCGACGAGCGGCGGCTCGACGCCGATCGCCACGGCTCAGGGGACCTGGGCCATCGCCAAGGGGATCGCCCGCACCGGCGACACCGAGGTCGGATTTCCGGATGGAACGGCAAGCCTACGGGGTGAGCTTGATCTGCCGTCCTGGTCGATGAACCTGGCGAGCGCCATTCGCCTGACCAGGCAGGAGAACGTGCCGCCGCTTGGCGTCACGCTTTCGGGCGCCATCTCCGATCCGGTGCGGCGTCTGGACACGGCGGCGCTCGAGCAGTACGTCGCGGCGGCCGCGAAGACGGCGCCCGCCATCCAGCCGGGGCCGGTCAAGGGGCTCGCGCCGGAACCGAAGGGCAAACCAGCCGCGCCCGCCGCGCCGAAAGCGCCGGCGGGAAAGCCGCCGGCACCGCCCGTAGCCCCAGGCAAGGCCGCGGCCGGCGTGAAATCCTGACGCGTAGCTGGCGGTCGACGCCAGCCGCCGCGCCGGCCGATAGCCGGACCCGCCGCTGTGCGGGGCTTAGGGGCGTTCGTCAGCGGCTGGCGGGTTCCACAGGGAGTCCAGGATATGGACCCGGATCGCGCTTGAGAGATTGCCGCCGCGTCCGCGGTCGATCTCGGTCACGAGGTCGTTCACGCTGACGCCGCGGCGCTCGGCAAGAGTCTGTAGCGCGGTCCAGAACAGCGCTTCGAGGGAGACACTTGTGCGATGACCCGCGACGATGACCGAGCGCTTCTTTATCTCGGCGTTTTTCTTCGTTGTCTCCCTCGCCATCGGCGTCCGCCTCAGCTTCCCGGCGCGATCATCTTTTTCGGATCCACCCAGCGGTCGAAATCCGCCCCTTTGACCAAGCCGAGCTCCTCTGCCGATTCACGCAGTGTCCGATTGTTGTGGAGCGCGTGTTTGGCCACCTTCGCCGCAGCGTCGTAACCGATATGGGGGGACAGAGCGGTCACCAGCATGAGCGAGCGCTGCATCAGCTCCTTGATGCGGGCGCGGTCGGGCTCGATGCCGACGACGCAGTTGTCGGTGAAGCTGACGCTGGCGTCCGCCAAGAGCCGGATCGATTGCAGGACGTTATAGATAATGACCGGCTTGAAGACGTTGAGTTCGAGATGGCCGCTCATGCCGGCGATGGTGACCGTCTGGTGGTTGCCGATCACTTGCGCCGCGACCATGGTCAGTGCTTCGGCCTGGGTCGGGTTGACCTTGCCCGGCATGATCGA
>JAJYTL010000148.1 GCA_021793055.1 Pseudomonadota bacterium | reverse complement strand
GGCGGTGCCGCCGCCGCGGGCATGAAAAAGCCCTGGCCGATGGCCGGCCAAGGCGCGCCCCCAAACGTCATAAAAAAAAGCCGGAGCGAGGGGGGTGCTCGCTCCGGCTATATGCGGCCGCTTACGACTTGGTCGGGTTCAAGGCCACGAAGAGGTCGTGACCGCCCCGGTCAAGGAGAATAAGGATCGACTTCTTCTTCTCCTTGATCGCGGCCGCAAACTTGGTCTTTACCTGCTCCGGCTCGGTCACCGGCTCGTTGCCGACGCGCAGGATAACGTCGCCGGCCTGCAAGCCCTGCGAGCCCGCCACGCTGCCGTCCTGGACGCCGACGATGATGACGCCCTTCACCGACTTTCCGATGTGGAAGCGTTGCCGGGTCTGGCTGTCGAGCGGCGCCAGCGCGAGGCCGAGCGAATGGACCGGCGAAACCGAGCCGCTGCCGCCTTCCTCGGCCGCGGCCACCTCCTGGTTCTGTTTCATCTCGGCGATGGTCGCGTGCAAGGTGATTTTCTTGCCGTCGCGAATCACCTCGATGGGAACGTCCTTGCCGGCCGAGGTATCGGCCACCAGGAGCGGCAGATCGCGCATCTTTTCAACCGGCTTGCCGTTGAACGCGACGATGACGTCGCCCTGCTTGAGGCCGGCCTTCGCCGCCGGCGTGTTCGGCATCACCTGCGCGACCAACGCGCCGTGCGGCTTGCCGAGGTTGAGACTCTGGGCGATCGCCGGCGTCACGTCCTGAATGCTGACGCCGAGCCAGCCACGCTTCACGTGGCCGTACTTCTTGAGCTGCGCGACCACCGACTCGGCTTCGCTCGAGGGAATCGAGAAGCCGATGCCGACGCTGCCGCCGTTCGGCGTGATGATCGCCGTATTGATGCCGATCACCTCGCCCTTGAGATTGAACAGCGGGCCGCCGGAATTGCCCTTGTTGATCGGCGCGTCGACCTGCAGATAGTCGTCGAACGGGCCGCGATTGAGGTTGCGGCCGCGGGCCGAGATGATGCCCGCCGTCACCGTGCCGCCGAGGCCGAAGGGATTGCCGATGGCAAGAACCCAGTCGCCGACCTTGGCGTTATTCGAATTGCCCCATTTGACGTAGGGCATCGGCTTGCCGGGATTGAACTTGAGCAACGCGAGATCGGTTTTCGGATCGTGGCCGACCAGCTTGGCCGGAAAGGTCTGGCCGTCGTCGAGGATGACCTTGATGTGGGTCGCGTTGGCGATGACATGGTTATTGGTCACGACGTAGCCGGCGGGATCGATGATGAAGCCGGAGCCGAGCGAGGTGATCTTCTCGTTGGTGTTGCCGAACTGCTGTTGAAAGAACTTGCGGAACAGCTCGCCGAACGGGGAGCCCGGCGGGAACGCCGGGACGCCCTGCTCGCTCTCGAAGGTAGGGACCGAGACCTTCGACGTGCTAGAAATATTGACCACCGCCGGCGAGACCGCCTGCACCAGCGGCGCGAAACTCTGCGGATAGCCGGCCTCGGCACTGGCCGGCGGCTGAACCGGCGCGGCCTGGGCGGGGCTTACGGTATAGTACCTGACGGTCGCGACACTCGCCGCGATCAAGGCGGCGGCCCCAACCGCCGCGAGCCCGTCCCGCAGCCGGTGCGGGCGATCCGCGAGACGCCCCATCAATGTCTTCAACCGTTGATACATAGGTCACTCCTTGGCTTGCAGATAGTCCTGGGGGTGGTTCGAGCGTTGGCAGCAGCTATAAGTCCGCCTGTCTCACCGCGACGTGACGACAGCATTAAAGTTCCGTAAGACTCGGAGCTTCGGGATTGCCGGCGGGCGCTTGCCTTCGGCATAGTCTCGCGGGCGCACGGCTTGGACCGACGACGGTTCGAGGCGCGCGCCGTCACGAAACGCTTGGCCGGCCTTGATTTCGCCCGACAGGGCCGCCAGATTTGCCGCCCCGGATCGGCGATCGCCGCGTCGCCGGCGACGTCGCGTCCGCTTGAGGAGCCCACAGCATGCCAAGAATCAGCCGCTTTCCGTGGCGCGAGTTCTGGAAACTTATCCGCCCCTACTGGTCGTCCGAGGAACGCTGGTCGGCGCGCGCCCTGCTCGCGGTCATCATCGGCATGAACCTGGGCTCGGTCTATCTCAACGTCCTGTTCAACCAATGGAACAGGCTGTTCTACAACGCCGTGCAAAAGCTCGATTTCCCCGCCTTCAAGTATCAGCTCTTTCGCTTCTGCGTCCTGGCAACGATCTTTATCGTCGTCGCCGTCTACCAGATCTATCTCAACCGCATGCTGCAGATCCGCTGGCGCCGCTGGATGACCGAGCGCTATCTCGATTCGTGGCTGAAGGGGCGGATGTACTATCAGCTTCAGCTTCGCGGCGGCGCCACCGACAACCCGGATCAGCGCATCAGCGAGGACTTGCGTTCGCTGGTCAGCATGACCCTTGATCTCGGCCTCGGCGTGCTGAGTTCGGTTGTGACGCTGTTCTCGTTCCTCGCCATCCTATGGCGGCTTTCCGGCCCCGCCCACTTCGCCGTCTTTGGCTTTCACGTCTATATTCCCGGCTACATGCTCTGGGCGGCGCTAGTCTATGCCGTCGTCGGCACCTGGCTCACCCATCTGGTCGGCCGGCCACTGATCCGGCTCAACTTCGATCAGCAGCGCTACGAAGCAGATTTCCGCTTCAGCATGATGCGGCTCCGGGAAAACGCGGAAGCGGTCGCGCTCTATGGCGGCGAAGGCAGCGAGCACGAGGAGTTCCGTCGGCGCTTCGCCTGGGTTTACGGCAATTGGTGGAAGTTGATGGTGCGCCAGATGAAGCTCTCGTGGCTCACCTCGGGCTATTCGCAGATCGCTGTCGTGTTCCCGTTCATCGTCGCCGCGCCGCGCTACTTCGCCAAGCAGATCTCGCTCGGCGGCCTGATGCAGACGGCCTCCGCCTTCGGCCAAGTGCAGGGCTCGCTCTCCTTCATCGTCGGCTCCTATTCGGAGATCGCCAATTGGCGCGCCGTGATCGAACGCCTGGTCACCTTCCGGACCGAAATGGAGGCCTTCGAGGAAAAGGAGGCGCGGGATCAGATCGTCGTTGCGCCGGCGCCGAGCCCGGCCTTGACCGTCGACGGGCTCAACCTCGCGCTGCCCACCGGCAAGCCACTGATCGAGAACGTGGCCTTCACGGTGAACCCGGGCGACTCGGTATTGGTGACGGGCGCGTCCGGCAGCGGCAAGAGCACGCTTTTCCGCGCGCTCGCCGGCATCTGGCCGTTCGGCAAGGGCAAGATCGACATCCCGCGCGACGCCAAGGTGATGTTCCTGCCGCAAAAGCCCTATATGCCGCTTGGCACGCTCGCCGAGGCGTTGAGCTATCCCGAATCGCCGAGCCTCACGACCACCGAAGCCAAGCGCCAAGCCCTGGTCGATTGCGGCATGGAATCCTTCGCGGGAAGGCTCGACGAGGTCAACGACTGGGCGCAGACGCTCTCGCCGGGCGAGCAGCAACGCATCGCCTTCGCCCGCGTGCTGCTGAAAAAGCCGAACTGGGTGTTCCTCGACGAGGCCACGTCCGCCGTCGATCAGCCGATCGAGCGTATGCTTTACGCCACACTCAGGGACCGCTTGCCGGGCATCACCGTGATCAGCATCGCCCACCGCAAGGAGCTGGCCGAATTCCACAACCGGCACGCCGAGGTCAGCGGCGGCGGGACCGTCAACCGCTTGCTCCTGAGTCCGGCGGCGGGGACCGCGCCCTCCTGAGGCGCGCCTGGTTCAGAAGCCGAATTGCAGCAGAACCAGGAACAGCGCCCCGGCGCCGACGCAGTAATAGGCGAAGGGGTCGAGCGCCTCGAATTCGTGCTTGTGGAAATAGCGCATGAGGAACGCAACGCTGAGATAGGCGGTGATGCCGGCGACGATACCGGCGATCAGCGCGACGATACCAACGCTGGCCGCCACCGGTCCGTGGTGGATGAGCTTCGGCACTTCGAGCACGCCGGCGCCGGCGATCACCGGCGTCGCCAGCAGAAAGGAAAACCGCGCCGCCGCCTCGTGGCGAAGCCCCGCCATCAGCCCGCCCACCATGGTCGCACCGGAGCGCGAGATGCCGGGGATCAACGCCCCGCATTGGCAGAAGCCGATACCGAGGGCGGCAAGGCGCGAAAGATTCTTCAGATCGCCGGCGCCGCCCTGGCGCCGACGGCGCTCGGCGACGAAGAGAATGCCGCCGTTGACGATCAGGAAGACCGCCGCGATCACCGGCGTGCCGAAGAGCCCGCGCAGCCATTTCTCGAAGGTGAATCCGAGCACGACCGCCGGCAACGTGCCGATGACAATGAGGCCGACGAGATTGAGGTTCTGGCGCCGGCGCGCGGGATCGCCGCGACCGACGAGCGCCAGAAAAAGATCGATCCAGTCGCGCCAGAAATAGGCCAGGAGCGCTGTCGCCGTGCCGAGATGGAGCACGACGAGGAAGGGCAGGAAATCGGGTCCCCGCTGATCGAAATGCCAGCCGAGAAGATGCGGCACCACGACCGCATGGCCGAGGCTGCTGACGGGAAACAATTCCGTCAGGCCTTGAAGGATGGCGAGGAAGATCGCGTGCAGAGCGGTCATGGCGCGGGACTATTTCCTGAAAAAAGGGGAAGGGTTTGACGGCCGGAACTGGAACTCGGGCATGAGCGAATCGAGACCTTGGATGATAGCCGCTTCGCCGTGGTCTCGCCACCGGCCGGCGAGATAACGCCGGCCGCTCAGGCGGGAAAGACCGCCGCCGGGTCTGCCGGGTCGGCATAGAGTCGCGCCACCAGATCGGCGCGGCGCGCCAGGATCGCGCGCTGGTTGAGATATCCCTTGTCGGTGACCTCGTTGCCGTCCGGCGATGGCGGCTCGGCGAGCAGGAGCGCGCGGCCGATGCGGCCGCTGGTGCCGCTCGCCGCCTTGTTGAGACGGGCGAGCCCGGCCGCCACGGCCTCGCGCACCGGTGTCGCCGCGAGCACCTCGGCAACCGGCACGTCGGCGCCAAGGCCGGTGAGGCGACGGCAGGCGGCGAGGTTCGGGAACACCAGCGCGCCCGCCTCGTCGCGATCGTGGCCGGTAACGACGATATCCTCGGCCACCGGCGCGAGCGCGGCGATGGCGGCGACGCGAAGCTCGCCGACCGTCACCCAGGTGCCGGACAGCAGCTTGAAGTTCTCGCCGATCCGGCCGTCGAAAAGAAGGCCGGCGGCGGCGTTTTCCGGATCGGCGAGACGCACGGCGTCCCCCGTGCGATAAAAGCCCTCGTCGTCGAAGGCTTGCGCCGTCTTCTCCGGCGCCCGCCAATAGCCCGGCGTGACATGCGGTCCGCGCACGCGAATCTCGAGCTTGCCGGCATCCGGCACCAGCTTGACCTCGCAGCCCGGTGCCGGCACGCCGATATTGCCGGCGCGCTCGATGCGGAAATGCACGGCGGTCGCGAGCGGCGCGGTTTCGGTCAAGCCCCAGGACGAGACGATCGGCAGCGCCGCGCCGCGGACCGCCCGCGAGACCTGCTCCAGCCGTTCCCACAGCACCTGCGGCAAAGCGGCGCCGGCGTAGAACAGGAACGCGAGATCGCGGAAGAAGGTCTCGGCAAAGGCGCGGTCCGCCTCCAGAACGTCGAGCAGCATGGCGTACCCGCGCGGCACGTTGAAGTAAACCGTCGGCGAGACCTTGCGCAGATTGGCGACGGTGCGGCCGATCAGGGGCGGCGCCGGCTTGCCGTCGTCGATCCACAGGGTACCGCCATGGCGCAGCACCATGTTGAAATTGTGATTGCCGCCGAAGGTGTGGTTCCACGGCAGCCAATCGACGATCACCGGCGGCCGGTCGCGGAGAAACGGCCAGCAGGCGCTCAGCATCGACTGGTTGGCGGCGAGCATGCCATGGGTATTGCAGACGCCCTTCGGCAGGCCCGTCGAGCCGGAGGTGAACAGAATCTTCGCCACCGTCTCGGGTCCGACGGCGGCAAAGGCGGCCGCGACCTCGGGCCCGGGGGTCACCGCCTGCAAGGCCGCGAAGGGCGTGACGCGCGCGCCGCCGCCGGCGCTCGCGACCACCTCGACACCCTCGAGCGGCAGCGCCGCCAGCGCCGGGCCGTGCAGCGTCGCATCGTCGACATAGACAAGCCCCGGCTCGACCAGCGCGACCACGCCCTTCAGCTTCATGTAATCGCGCGAGAGCTTGGAATAGGCGGTCGAGACCGGCACCACCGGCACGCCGACAAGATAACCCGCCAGCATGAGGAGCGCGTGATCGACGCCGTTCTCCGCCAGGATCAGCACCGGCCGCTCCGCCGAGAGGCCGCGCGCCAGAAGCCCCTGGCCGATCGCGCGCGCCGCCGCCAAGGCCTCGCCATAGCTGACCTTGCGCCAGCCTTCGCCCTGGCGTTCGGCCAGGAACGGACGCTCGGGTGCGACGTCGGCCCACCGGCAAAGATCGACCCCGAGGCTTCGCGGATGCGGTGGCAGCGGCGCCTTCGAGCGCAACAAAAGCGTGCCGTCGGTGCGCCGGATCATTTCCACGTCCGGCACCGCGAAAAGCGGCGCTCGCGCCGCCGCCGCGTCGGTCTTGGTTCCGACGGTCATGCCGCTTCTCCCGGTCCGCCGGTCGCGGCGGACATCCTGCCGTTTCCCCGATCGCGTGCGGCCGCAACCGCCCGCGTTTTGGCACCATTAGATCGCCCGCGACCGAGATCGGTCAAGGCCGCGGCGCGAAACGCCAGGCCTCAGCCGCGGCGAGCCCGCGACCGCGCGGCCGGTCGTGCCGCCGGGGCGGCCGCCTTTTTCCGCGCCACGAGCCGGAGCATGGCTTCCATCGCGACGAAATAGGAATCGATTCCGAGACCCGCGACCAGCCCGTCCGCGGCCGGCGCGGTCGCGGAATGGATGCCGCGGCGCTCGGTATTGCTCATATGAATCTCGACATAGGGCAGCGACACCGCTTTTAAGCAATCGCGAAGCGCGAAACCGGCGTGGGAAAAGCCGGCCGGGTTCATCAGCAGGCCGTCGATCCCGGCGCGGTCCGCCGCGAAGATCTGGTTGATCGCCTCGCCCTCGATGTTGGTATAGGAGATATCGAGCGCGATCTTGCGCGCATTGGCCTCCTTCATCAGCATGCGGTCGAGCTCGGCCGCGGTGGTCGAGCCATAGATCTCGGGCTCGCGCAGGCCGAGATATTCCATATTGGCGCCTTGGATCAGCTTGAGGCGAATCACGTTCGATCTCCCTGGTTCGAAAGTTGGCACAAGAAGCGATAGAGGCCGAGCTCGGCCTCGCCCGCGAAGCCGCTCCGCGCCGGCAGGTCACGGAGCTTGGATTGCAGCGCCGCCGCCTCTTCCGCCCACGAGGTTTCGACCACGAGGGCGCCGCCGATCGAATCGTCCGGCCGGCCGCGAAGACCGGTTTCGGCGGCAAGCGCCGGCACGTCGAGATCGACCACGAGCCAAAGCTGGCCGGCGACGACGCCGGGGCATGCCCGAATTTCGCCAAGCAATGCGGCGCGGAGCGCCGCCGCCTCGGCCGCGTCCGGCCGGCGGCGAAAGCGCAGGCTGAGCGCGTGAGCGCCGATCAGACCGTCGCCGAAGGCGGCCGCCTTGCGGCAGACCGTACGGTTCATGTCGCGGAAGGACGGCATGACGCGCCGCGTCCGGGCGGTCGGATTGCCGAGCCGCGCGACATAGGAGGCCGAAGCCAGGACGTCGGGCGTGTCGGTTTCGTAAAAGGTGAAATACTTCGGCGTCGCCGAAACCGATTCGTAGCGCCGCCCGAAGCGAAACCCGGGAACGCCGAGGCGCTCGGGAAGATGCTCCGCCAAGATC
>JAJYTL010000147.1 GCA_021793055.1 Pseudomonadota bacterium | reverse complement strand
CTCTCCGTCGCCTTGTGCGCGATGTTCCGCCCGGCGAGAGTGATCTCGCCCCCGGTCTTTACCATGCCGCAAATCGCCCGCAAGGTCGTCGTCTTGCCGGCACCGTTGGCGCCGAGAATGGTGGTGATGCCGCCTTCCTCAACCGCGAAGTCGATGCCGTGAAGAACCTGCGTTCCGCCGTAGGAGGCCTCGAGGTTGCGGGCTTCAAGGAGCGCCATCAGTCTCTCCCCAGATAGGCGCGAATCACTTCGGGATCCCGCTGCACCTCCGCGGGCGTGCCGTCCGCAATCTTGCGCCCGAAGTCGAGGGCGACCACCTTGTCCGAAACGCGCATCACCAGGTTCATGTGATGCTCGACTAACAGCACGGTAAGATGCAGACGGTCGCGCAGGTTGCGGATCAAGGCCTCGAGCTCGTGCACTTCCTGCATGTTGAGGCCGGCGGCCGGTTCGTCGAGAAGGAGAAGCTGTGGCTCGGACGCAAGCGCCCGACCGAGCTCGACCCGCTTCTGCGTGCCGAAGGGAAGATCGGCGACCGGCGTCTGCGCCACGGCCTCAAGGTCGAGATAGGAAATGAGACCCGCAACCTTTTCGCGCAACGCCGTTTCTTCGCGGCTCACCGCGGGCAAGCGCAAGGCGCTATCGAGGAAACCACTGCGGGTGCGGCAGTGACCGCCCACCATGACGTTGTCGAATACCGACATCTTGGCGAACAAGGCCAGGTTCTGGAAGGTCCGGCCGATTCCGGCGCCGGCGATTCCATGGCGCGGAATGCCGAGCAGCGAGCGGCCGTCGAAGGTGATCGTCCCCCGATCAACGTGATAGACCCGGCTCAGGCAATTGAAGAGGGTCGTCTTGCCGGCCCCGTTCGGGCCGATCAGACCGGCGATCTGCCCCCGCTCGACGTCAAACGACACGCCGTCGAGGGCCATGATGCCGCCGAAATGCACCGCCACATCGCGGATACTGAGAAGCGGTCCGGTCGTGCCTTGCCCGGCACCGGCGGCCTTCGCCTGCGCGACGATGCCTTCGCTCATCGGGACTTCCGCTCGGTAGCGAGCACGTCAAACGCCACCGGTCCATGCACGGACGGCAAATACAGAAACAACGTCAACCTCCCAATCCTTATCCCTCTATCGGGTCTTATTGCCCGACTTTTAGCGAGGTCTCGGATCCGCTTGCGCGTCTAGTTCGTATAGCGGTTTATGACACTGAGATCAATGGGCCATTTCCGCCGCCCCGCCGGGGCCGCCGGTTCACGACAGATCCGCAAACCGCGCGACCCCGGCCTCGGCCATCGCCCGCCAAGCCTGCGCCAGCGAGCCTTGCAGGTCGATCGCCCGGCACGCAGCCTCGATCACCGCGACCTCGAATCCCTCGCGCCGCGCGTCCAAGGCCGAATAGCCGACGCAAAAGTCGATCGCCAGGCCGCAAAGAAAAACGCGTCGAAACCCGCGCTCACGCAAATAACCGCCGAGGCCGGTCGGCGTCGCGTGATCGTTTTCGTAAAAGGCGGAATAGGAATCCACGGCCTCACGAAACCCCTTCCGCGCGATCAGCTCGGCGTGGGGAATGTCGAGGCCGGGGTGGAATTCAGCTCCCTTCGAATTCTGCACGCAATGATCCGGCCACAATGTTTGCTGCCCGTAGGCGAGATCGACGACCTCGAACGGCTTACGCCCCGGGTGCGAACTGGCAAAGGACACATGATGTGGTGGATGCCAATCCTGCGTCAGCACGACATGCGCGAAGCGGCGCGCGACGCGGTTGACCACTGGCACCACTTCATCGCCGCCCGCCACCGCCAAGGCCCCGCCCGGGCAGAAGTCATTCTGCACATCGATAACGATCAAAAGATCTGCCTCGCCGAACGCACCAATTTCCGGCATCACGGGCATCCCCTTCCGGCCCGCTCGGGAGCGGCGGCGCCGATCCGGAAAGGCTAACAGGCCAGCAACGAGCGCGGAAGCCTGGCTCGCGCATTGATGACGATTTTGAGCTGAATCGCCCCGAAATCGCGTCGCTGCGCCGACCCCATGACTTGCGGCATGATCGCGGGCCCGAGCCGACGCGCGAACAAGGCCGTTCAGGATGAGGAGAATGCCGTCAGCACGGTCGCCGCCGAGGCTCCGACGGCGGCGAAATTGGCCGCGGCCGTGGTCACGGCGGTCTGCGCCAGGCCGATTGCTTCGGTCGCCTGGCTTACATTCTCGTTGGCGAGGATCATCGCGAGCCCGACGCCGATCGCGGCCGCCGCCACCGCATCGACGTTGCGCATGTAATCGACCGCATCCTGGGTCGCCATGGCAGTCGCCTGCGCCACCATCTGGTAGCCGAGGCCGTTGCCTTCGGTCTTGGCGATGCCGAGCGCCGCCGTCTTGTTCTTTTCGACCGCCTCCATAATCTGCCCGTTAACCGGCATCAAGGTTCCCATGATTCCGGCGCCCGAGGACGCCCTCCGTCAGATGGCACGCTTTCGCTCTCATCCACCGCCTCCCGCCTGGATGATCAGCTTCACCGCGGTGACGACCGCGGTCGAGGTGATGGTATTCATGTTCTGCTGCGCCGCGGTCGCATTCTGCATTGAGAGCGACACCGATTGACCGAACACCTGGTAGACCATCGCCAGGGCCTCGGCCAAGACCTTGACGTTGGTCTGCGTGACTGCGTCGGTGATCATCGGACTGACGGTGTCGGCCATGGTTCCTCACCTTCGCCTTATCGGCGCCTCATCGGTTGCCGGCAAACGGACCGCCGGAAGGCTCCGACCCGCCCGCGACGGCCATGGCGCGGGCCGGAGGATACGCCTGACCGGAACAGGCCGTTCAGCGGCCGCCACCGGTCGCGGCCTGGGATTCGATCAACAGGCGGACGAAATCGCCCATGTCGATCTTTTCCTCGGGTTCCGCCGTGGTCGCGATGTCGACGGCATAAAGGGTCGAGACGCCGAGGATGGTCGCCGCCTGACTCGCCATGTTGAGTTGCTGCTGCGCGCTGACGGCGTTCTGGATCGAAAGCGCCATGGAGCTCGCCAGAACCTGGTAGAGCGAGCCCACCGCGATCGCGGGAGCGTCCGCCAGGACCTTGACGTTGGCCTGGGTTACGGCATCGGAAATGATCGGAGCGACGGTTTCGGCCATGAGCTGTTTCTCCTCCTGTGTTGCAGCCGGCTCGACATCGGATGCCCGGGCCCGCGGCCCGATCCGCGTGGCGGCGCCGTCCTGCTGTCCTAAAGACGGCGCCGCGGCGCGCGATGTGAAACCGCCGCGGAAGATTTCGAAGATTTGACCGTGGCCCACCGTCGGTTAGATTAGGGAGCCTGGGCGCGGCGCCCAGCACCGGCATCCCGACCCGATGCCGGCGACTGCGACTGACGAGGTGGAGAGGATCATGATCGGCATTACGGCGTTCGGCGGCTATGTCCCGCGTCTCCGCTTGAGCCGCAAATCCGTCGTCGAGGCTAATGCCTGGGCCAATCCGGCGCTCAAGGCCCACGGCAAGGACGAGCGCTCGATGTGCAATTGGGACGAGGACAGCCTCACCATGGCGGTCGAGGCGGCGCGCGACTGCCTCAGCGGCGCTGCGAAGGAAACCGTCAAGACGCTCTACTTCGCCTCCACCACCTTTCCCTTCAACGACCGGCTCAACAGCGGCGTCGCAGCCGAGGCTCTGAACCTCGAAAACGAACTCGATACCCTCGACATCGCCGCCTCGCAGCGCGCCGGAACCTCAGGCCTGATCGCCGCTTTCAAGGCCGCGGCCGCCGGCCCTCTCCTTTTCCTTGCCGCCGACAAGCGCCGCGCCCGGGCGAGCAGCGCCCAGGAGCTCCTGTGGGGCGATGGCGCCGCGGCGCTCCTGCTTGGCACCGACAATCCCGTGGCGGAGTTCCTCGGCAGTTATTCCGAGGCGACCGATTTCGTCGACCACTACCGCGGCCAGCACAGCGAGTTCGACTATGTTTGGGAAGATCGCTGGATTCGCGACGAGGGCTTCGCCAAGATCGTGCCGCCGGTCGTCACCGGCCTGCTGAAAAAGACCGGCGCCAATCCCGCCGACATCGCCCATTTCGTGTTCCCCTGCACCTATGCGCGCCTGTCGCAGGCCATTGCCAAGAAGGCCGGCATCCCGGAGGAAGCGGTGCGCGATAACCTGCAGGCGGTTTGCGGCGAAACCGGTGCCGCGCATGCGCTGGTCATGCTGGTCGCGGCCCTGCAGGACGCGAAACCCGGCGACCTCATCCTGGTCGCGAGCTTCGGCCAGGGCTGCGATGCCCTGCTCTTCCGCGCCACTGAGGCGCTGCCCCGGCTGTCGCCGCGAAACGGCATCAAGGGCGCGATCGCGCGCCGCAAGCCCGAAGGGAACTATAGCAAGTTCTTAGCCTTCAACGACCTCACTGCCATCGACCGCGGCATGCGCGCCGAAACCGACAAGCAGACCGCGCTCAGCACGCTGTACCGCAAGAAGGACATGCTGCTCGGTCTGGTCGGCGGCCGCTGCGAGCAATGCGGCACCGTGCAGTTCCCGAAAACCAATGTCTGCGTCAACCCGAACTGCAACGCCATGCACTCGCAGCTCGATCATCCCTTTGCCAACATCCCGGCTCGCGTCATGTCGTACACGGCGGACCGCCTCACCTATACGCCGGATCCGCCAGCCTAC
Source organism: Pseudomonadota bacterium (assembly GCA_021793055.1). Classification (GTDB taxonomy): domain Bacteria; phylum Pseudomonadota; class Alphaproteobacteria; order Ferrovibrionales; family Ferrovibrionaceae; genus JAJYTL01. The sequence continues at coordinate 3,157 of JAJYTL010000147.1, read as the reverse complement.
TACGGCATGGTTCAATTTGACGGCGGTGGCCGGCTTATGGTCGACTTCAGCGACGTGGACGCCGACCGGATGGATGTCAACGCGCCGATGCGCATGGCGTTCCGCATCAAGGAATATGACGCGGAACGCGGCTTTACCAAGTACTTCTGGAAAGCAGTGCCAGCTTGACGTAACGTTTCTTGACTTAACCGTTAAAGTCGGTCCACCGCCTCGCTTTTGCCGGCCGGGGCGCGACAGGGCAAGGAGACTGCGACATGGCAACCGGGATCAAGGACAAAGTCGCCATCATCGGCATGGGCTGCTCGAAGTTCGGCGAGCGCTGGGATCGCGAGGCCGACGACCTAATGGTCGAGGCCTTCGAGGAAGCCCTGGCCGACGCCGGAATCGAGAAAAACCAGATCAACGCGGCTTGGCTCTCGACCGCGATCGAAGAAGTTCACGTCGGCAAGTCCGGCGTGCCCCTCGCGATGGCTCTGCGCCTGCCCTACATCCCGGTAACCCGGGTCGAAAACTATTGCGCCAGCGGCACCGAGGCCTTCCGCGGCGCGGTCTACGCGGTCGCCTCGGGCGCCGCCGATATCGCGCTCGCCTTGGGTGCCGAAAAGCTGAAGGACACCGGCTACGGCGGTTTGCCGCAGCGCAGCCGCGGCGTGCTCAATAGCATGTACGGCGCCAATCTCTCGGCGCCCGGCAGCTTTGCCCAGTTGGCCGCCGCCTACCGCGCCAAACACGGCGTCGACAAGGCGGACCTGAAGCGCGCCATGGCCCATATCTCGGTCAAAAGCCACGACAACGGGGCCAAGAACCCGAAGGCCCATCTGCGCAACAAGATCAACGAAGACATCGTCCTCAAAGCACCGATGATCGCCGAGCCGCTTGGCCTTTACGACTGCTGCGGCGTCAGCGACGGCGCCGCCTGCGCGATCGTCACCACCCCCGAAATCGCACGCGCGCTCGGCAAAAAAGACCTTATTTCCGTCAAAGCGTTGCAGCTCGCGGTTTCGAATGGTGTCGAGGCGCAACACAATTCCTGGGATGGCAGTTATTTCGCCACCGCGCGCATCGCCTCGACCCGTGCCTATCAAGAGGCCGGGATCAGCAAGCCGCGCGACGAGATCAATCTGATCGAGGCGCACGACTGCTTCTCGATCACCGAACTAGTGACGATGGAAGATCTGCATATCTCGCCCGAGGGCGGCGCCATTCGCGACGTGCTCGACGGCTTCTACGACAGCGACGGCACCATTCCCTGCCAGATCGACGGTGGTCTGAAGTGCTTCGGCCATCCGATCGGCGCTTCGGGCCTGCGCATGATCTATGAGATGTATCTCCAGATGCAGGGCCGTGCCGGCGAGCGCCAGCGCAAGACCACCCCGGTGCATGGCCTCACCCATAACCTCGGCGGCTTCCCCCACCAGAACGTCTGTTCGGTCTCGATCATCGGCCGTTACGACGCCTAATTGGCAGGGTTAGTACGCCCTCGCGCCTGCCGCGACGCCAAAACCCCGCCGGACTCTCCGTCGGGGTTTTTTGCGGCCCGAAGCGGCGCCCCGGTCGTAAAAACGGCCGCTCCTGGTGCAAAGAACCAAGCCTATGATTTTATTTTTGATCGGCCATTGTAATTTTTGGTTACTTGTCGCACATTGACGGTGTCGGAACGTTCAAGATTAGTGATTCTGTACGCTCTTTTTTGAGCGCCAGTTTTCGTCCGTCGATTTCGAATTTGACCCGCGGTGCATGCTGCATAGCGGCCTTCTATCTATCCAAAGGAACGCCATGCCTATCGGAACGGTTAAGTGGTTTAATGCCCAAAAGGGCTTCGGCTTCATCCAGCCGGATGACGGCTCCAAGGACGTTTTCGTTCATATTTCGGCCGTCGAGCGCGCTGGCCTCGGCTCCCTGCACGAGGGTCAGAAGATCAGCTTCGAGATTCAGCAGGATCGGGGAAAGTCCTCGGCCGGCAATCTGAAATCCGTCTGACCTACAGCAGCCTAAGGGTTGCGGCGGGGCGGTTAAAGCCGCCCCGCCCTAAGGTATGACTCGGAAAAGTAGGTCCACTTTTCGGGCGAGATCATACTTAAAGGCATCGTGCACCAACTGGTTTCTTCACCCGCTCGCGGCCACGCGGCCCGTCGTTTGATGCGAATTTAGTGTGCCGCTATGGCACGCCGGCTCGGCTAATTGAAGGCTTTAGGGTTCCGCACTATGCCCGAGCTTTGATTCTGAGAGCGCGCCCCGCACCCTATAGACGCATGAGCTCTGCCTGCCCTTTTCAACTTGCGCAGGCTTAAATGCGCGCTCGATGAGGCGGCGCCAAACCTCGCCACCTACCGGCCCTAATCAAGAGGAGAGTGCTCTATGTTAAACAGCAGAAGGTTGCGCGACGAGGAAGCGCGCCGCAAGGCGCAGGAACACTTCGACAAGGTCAAGCACCATGACGCCGAGATCGTGAAGGAAAGAGAAAAATTACAGCAGGCAGACGCCGAAAAGACTGCGCGCCTGCGAGCACTTCGCCTCGCTAAGGAAGCTGCCGATAAAGCGGCCGCTGCCGTAGCGGGGGCGCAACAAAAGTCCACTGCCGTTCGGCGCAAGCATTCGGGCGCTGCTTAAAAAGCCCACGTTCGTGGTTGAATCGCCGCTGGCGCCCGCCAGTTCGCGCCGGGGCATGATTTCAGGCGGATTCAACCCGAAATTATCTCGCGCTAGAGCATTTTCCGCTCACTCGCGGTCATAACCGGCGGCAGCGAAGTAGTTTTCGCATTCGGTCGAGGTGAAGGTGTCGATGCCTCGGCCGATGGCGTCCCATAGCTCGTCCTTGGTTCGAGCCGCGGTTTTCTTGAGGTAGCTCTTGAGCTTTCAGAACGCCATCTCGATAGGGTTGAAGTCGGGGCCATAGGGCGGCAGGAAGCTCAGCTCGGCTCCCGCTGCCCGGACGGCCTCGCGCACGGCGGCCAGTTTGTGGGCGGGCAGGTTGTCCATGACCACGATGTCGCCCGGCGACAGTGTCGGCACCAGGACCTGCTCCACATAGGCCAGGAAGGCCGGGCCGTTCATGGCGCCGTCCAAGACCATCGGCGCCGTGATCCCCGCCAGCCTGAGGGCACCGACGAAGGTGGTGGTCTTCCAGTGCCCGAGCGGCACCGGCGCCCGGCACCGC
>JAJYTL010000146.1 GCA_021793055.1 Pseudomonadota bacterium | reverse complement strand
CAGCGCCGCTTTGGCCGCGGCTTCGGGCGCGAGCGCCCGGTAGAGGGCAAGATAGCGTTGCGCGGATGCGGTCCAGCCGAAATTCTGGCTCATGGCGGTGCGCTGCATCCGGCGCCAAGCGACCGGCTGCCGATAGGCGGCAAGGGCACGGTCGATGCCGGCCAGCATGTCATCGGTATTGTCGTCGCGAAACGCGAAGCCGTTGGCGGTCCCGTTGCGCAAGCTGGCGTCGCTCGCGTCGGTCACCGTGTCCGCGAGCCCGCCGACATGGCGGACGATCGGCAGACTGCCATAGCGCAGCGCATAAAGCGGGGCCAAGCCGCAGGGCTCGAAGCGAGAGGGATGGAGCAGGATGTCGGCGCCGGCGAAAAAGCCATGCGCCAGTGGCTCCTCGTAGCCGATATGAACCGCCAGTCGTCCCGGGTATCGCGTCGCGGCCTCGCGCAAGCGGCGTTCCAACTCGGGATCGCCTTCACCGAGAACGGCGAGATCGACCTCCCGACTTAGGATCTGCGGCAGCGCGGCGAGCACCACGTCGGTCATCTTCTGGTCGGTGAGGCGGCAGATGTAGGCCATGAGCGGCCGCTCCACCTTCGCGTCGAGGCCGAGGTGGATCTGCAGCGCGGATTTGCAGGCCCGCTTGCCGGACAGATCGCCCGCTTCGAAGCGGGCGGTGATGAAAGGATCGCTCGCGGGGTCCCAGATGCCGTAATCGACGCCGTTCAGGATACCGCTGATGTCGCCGGCGCGCTCGGCCAACAGGCCCTCGAGGCCACAGCCGCAGCAGGGCGTGAGGATTTCTCCGGCATAGGTCGGACTTACGGTGGTGATGCGATCGGCGAAGCGGATCCCCGCCTTGAGAAACGAGATCTTGCCATAGAATTCGAGCCCGGCGACGCTCGCGGAATCCCTCGGCAGGCGGAGGTCGTCGTGAAGATCGCCCGGGAAGAGCCCTTGGTAGGCCAAGTTGTGAATCGTCAGCACGGTGGCCGGCCGCGGGTCGTTTCGCGCCGACAGCAGGAGCGGCGCCAAGGCGGTATGCCAATCGTTGGCGTGAACGATATCGGCGCGCCCCTCCGCCAGCACGTCGCCCGCGGCAAGGTGGGCGGCGAAATGGCTGAAGGTCGCGAAGCGCCGCGCGTTGTCGGGCCAGTCGGCGCCTTGTTCGTCGCAATAGAGACCGCCGCCGCGGGCGAACAGCAACGGGCTGTCCATCAGCCAAACGGCCAGGCCCGTATCCGGCATGCGTGCCGAAATCAGGCGGAGCTTGCCGGTGCCCATGAAATCCGCAACCTCGGCCCGCACCGACTTCCGGACCGCTGTCGCCATGGCCTGCGGATAGGCCGGCATGAGAAGACGCATCTCGACGCCGAGCCGCGCCAGCGCCAGAGGCAGCGCCGCGCTGACATCGGCAAGGCCGCCGGTCTTGGCCAAGGGGCAAATTTCAGACGAAACGAACAGAACGCGCATTGCAGCTGGCCTTTTTCTAGGCGAGCGCGTGGACCGCTCTTTCGATTTGGCCTCCCCAGGAGTTCAAAAAAAATAGAGCCGAATCTGAAAGACGCCTTGATATATCTCAATGTCAGGCGTGGATACGCGGTCAGCATCGGCATGAGACATAGATAGATGATAGCAACGCCGGCGGGATAATCGCTTAGGGCGTGTATGCAAAGGTGTCCGCCATATAGAGGAGCCGGCGGCTGAAAAGCCACGGTTCCACGGTGCCTTAAAGGACGCAACGCGTTCCTCTGCCAGCACGCGGAGTTTTGAGGTTACGGCGCCCCAACGCGCTGCAACAAATGTCGCTGTTAAAGCGACGTTTCCTGACCAAGTTGATGCAGATCAGGCTTCTACGGCGGCGCCGGATGCATTCTTTTGGCAGCTTCGAAGATGAGTGGGGACAGGGGCAGACGGCCCTAGGCTAATCAAGGGCAACAGAAAACTCCGGCTTCGGGTTAAGAGGCCGCGTTCTAGGGAGCTGAGGCATGACGACTTATTCGCTCCATATTCGGCCAGAAGAAGTCGTTCGGTTGATTAGAACCGAACGCGCAATAGAAGAAGGCCAACCACAGTTTTATGTGGATGCTTGGGAGGATTACGTCATTGAGGAAGACTATGATCGTAGCGCCTATGGCCTTCATGACGGCTACAAATACGACTTGGCGTCTATCGAGGCAGAGTTGAACATTGAGCCGCGCATCGAGCAGGATTACTGGATTCTCTCAGTTCTGGTTCACAAGGACCTTGGGCCGCAGATCATCGAAGATGAAAATTCCTTGGTTGGTGCTGAGCTGACTTTGGACGAGTTCGAGGAGTGGTTCTTGAAGCCTCATGATGCCGCCACCAGTGTGCGTCTCGAAACGCAAACACCGCGGGCTAAGGCGCATTTTGATCAATGGTGGGATGATCTGAAGGCCCGGCACCCTCTGGAACGAGGAGAGAGTTGCGCGGATCTGGTGAAGACATCCGCAATGTGCGGCGCGGGCAACAGGAGTTGGCATACGGCCAACAAGACCAATTGGAGCTACAGGACACGGGAGGCCGTAGGAGTCTTCAGTGACCCGGACGCTCTCGAGGCGGCAATAGATGAACTCGAGAGGTCCGGATTCGACAGAGCATGTATCTCAGTTCTTGGCACCGGAAAGGGAACGGCTAAGCACCTCGAAAATCTTTATGACCGCGTAGCCGAAGTCGCGGACGATGGGCGCGCTCCACGGACCGCGCCGACATCAATAGCTTCACGGGTGGAGGGGGAAGCAGCATCTGTTGCTATTCCCCTTTACGTGGGTGGCTTTGCTGGCGCCGCGGCAGTCATCGCGTCGGGCGGCACCCTAGCCGCAGCCGTGGGAGCGAGCATCCTGGGCGGAACCAGCGGGGCGGGGCTCGGTACTATCCTCGCGCACGCTGTTGCTCGGCGTCATGCAAGGAACGTGGAAGAGCAGCTCGCGCGAGGCGGCATGGTCTTATGGGTCGCTGTTCGCAATGTAGATGCAGAGAAACGCGCCATTTCCACCCTATCAAAGGCCGGCGCCAGGAACATCCACATTCATGAATTCGAGAGGGAATGGGGCCCTCACGATCGGCCCATTTCCGAAGCACACGTTGATCCCCTACTTGAGCGTGACGCCATGCCGTAAGAAAGGGCGCGGACCCGGCAGCCCCTTCTGCGTTCCCCTTGATGCTCGATATGACCTGCGAATTACCGAAATCTAGCATTTGGCCATCTTGTGCTCGTCATTCCTTGGCCCGAACAACCATGACTGGGCAGGAAGCATTTCGCATGACGCCTTCGGCGATGCTGCCGACCAGAGCGCGGTGCACGCCTCGGCGACCGTGACTGCCAATCACAATAAGGTCAGCGGGCCATCGCACTGCCGCCTTTACGATCTCGTTCGCCGGCTTGCCTTCTTCTAAGAATTCCAGCGCCGAAGGCTGCAATGCGAGGCGCTGACGAAAGCCAGCGAGCAACCTTTTTCCCTCCAGCTTGGCCTGATCGCTAGCTTGTTTTGGCGAAACCCCGGTATCGGCGCCAAGAGTGTTGGTAGACGTATCGATGGCGTAAATGAATGCGACTTCAGCGTTTATGGCGCGAGCGAGCTCAACCCCGACTTCGGCGGCATGCGCGCCCACGGGCTCACTATCGACCGCGATCAAAATTTTCCCAAACGTCATGAATTTCTCCCTTGTCCGGACCGCGAGCATGACCCCATGGATTAGCCACATTCCATCCCAACGCATTGATTTGGATCAAGGAACATGGCGCGGATCGGCGGAGAATCATCGTCGATCTGGCCTGCCTGCCGGATCCCCAGGGGAGGAACGCGTCGGCGCCAGAAAGTTGCTTCTGAGCGCGGCACGTCGGAAATGCGTTTGCTCCCTGCTTCCGGAGCAGCATTATGCGATCAAATGAGGCCCTTCGGTCGGGTGTCGCTCTGAGGTGGCGTACCGTTTCGGTGGCGGTGAAAACCAGTGATACGGTGGACGGTCGCGGCTATAGGGTGGCACCGAGTTGCAGCCGGAGATCTTGGTCTCTTATTTCGTTGCGCGTCGCATCGACCTTGACGTTGGCTCTGATTGTCGCCATTGCCCCTAAGGTCGCTGCGGCGGAGGAGTTTTCGCTTACGCCCGGCCAGAGTATTGTCGGAAAAGTTACGAGCTACGTTACTCGCCGTCGCGACACGCTGCTCGATATCGCAGTCAACGACGATCTCGGCTACACCCAACTCGTCGCGGCGAATAAGGGGATTAACCCTTGGCTCCCCGGACCAGGCCGCCGCATCGTGATCCCTAACTCTTACCTGGTTCCTGACGTTCCACGTCGGGGCATTGTGATCAACCTCGCACAGCAACGGCTGTTCTATTTCCCGCGCGGCAGCCGCGCGGTGCAGACCTTTCCGATCGGCATTGGCGTCGTTGGGCGAAGCACGCCGCTCGGCGACACCCGCGTCGTCGATAAGCAGGTCGGTCCGACATGGTATCCCACGCCTTCCATGCGGGCGGAGGACCCGTCGCTGCCGAAGATGGTTCCGCCCGGGCCCGATAATCCGCTCGGTGATTATGCCCTTGCATTGGGCTGGCCCGACTACCTGATCCATGGCACCAATAAGCCCTACGGCATCGGCCGCATGGTTAGCAATGGCTGCATTCACCTCTATCCTGCGGACATCGCGTCGCTGTTCGAGGAGGTTGCGGTCGGCACGCCCGTCCGGGTGATCAGCGAAACTGTCGAGACCGCCTGGAGTGGCGGCGCTCTTTACGTCGCCGTCTTTCCTGACAAGACCCAGACCGCGGCCCTCGACGCGGAGCGGCGCTTCATGCCTGCTATACCTCCGAACCTCGTGCAGCGGGTTCTGGACGCGGCGGGCGGTCGGGTCAACCGCGTCGATTGGCACGCGGTGACTAGGGCCGGAACCGAACGGACCGGAGTTCCCGTGCGTATAACCCCGTCTGTCACTGCCTGGCGCGAACAAGGCCCCAACGCAACGCAAGCAGCCCGGGGCTTCGCTTTGAATCGGACTACGCGCACCCCGCGTCCGCAATAGCGGCTTGCTCTGCGATCCCGACATCAGACAATGGCAAAGAGCGGGAACACGAAGCGTTTCGCCTGATCCAGAACGAGCGCGAAAATGGCGCTTGCCGCGAACAGGCCGAGAACCAACATCGCCGGGAGCGGCGCCATCAGCCATCCAAGAATGGCGAGGCCGCTTACAGCCACGAGATCGCCGATGCTCGCAAGGGCCATCCACTTGCCGGGCGCAAATGACCACAAGCGACCGTTGCAGCGCAATACATAGACGTTAGCCTGGTTGGTGAAGACTAGAAGCAGGAACACCACCGTCTGCAATTGTTTCGCGCTCAGACCCGCGGCGCCGCGCGTCCACCAGTAAGCGGAGAAGGAGAACAGCAAGGACAGCGCCGCAAGCGCCATCGCGGCGGCCACCAGCCTCCCCGCCGCCCAGCGCTGCGGCGTCGGTGCCGGCTGCACGCGGTCGGCCGCGATGGTCATAGTGACGAAATCGTTGGTGAAAAGCAGCATCACGATGAGCATGGCGGAAATGACAAAGTGGCCGGTGAAGAGCAGGCCGAGAGTAAGGAATGCCACGATCTCGACGGTTTTCAGGGTCTTGTTCAGTGTGTAGGTGAGCATGCGCCGATGCACCTCGCGCCCTATATGCACGATGGTGAGGACGCCGGAAAGGCCCGGCTTGGTGAGTACCGCCCCGGCGGCGGCCTTCGCGACATCAGTGGCGCTCGCCACCGCAATACCGAGTTCCGCCTGGCGCAGCGCGGGCGCATCGTTGACGCCGTCGCCGGTCATGCCGGTGACATGGCCGGCCTTCTGCAGCGCCGCCACGATCCGGTGCTTGTCCTCTGGCAAAACGCGGGCATAAATGTCGCAATCTTCGGGCCTTTGTGCGTCGGGTCCTTGCGCCGTGCAGACCCGCGTCCCGAGGCCGAGGCGTGCACCGATGGCGCGCGCTGTCTCGAGCGCGTCGCCAGTCGCCATGGAGACACGGACGCCGAGGCTCTTCAGTTGCACGATCAATTGCGCGGCGTCCTGCCTGGGCGGATCGGCGAGACCGACGAGGCCGAGAAGCTTCAGATCCTGGTCGGAGCCGGCCGCGACCGCGAGGACACGGGCGCCATCTGCGGCAAGCTTGCCTTCCGCCGCATCCAACGCGGCCCGGCCGGCGGCATCGAGGCGGCAGAGTGGGCCTACAACCGTAGCCGCGCCCTTGATGGCGCGCCAGGGCATGCCATCCACAGCATAGGTTCCCTCGCTTCGGCGGGTTGTCGGATCAAAGGGGTGAAACTCTTGGCGCGACGGGAGGGACCCGAGCAGGTTTCGTTGTCGTGCCGATGTTAAAATGGCAAGGTCGAGCGGGTCCTGCGTGGCGTCGTCGCTCGCGAGCGCGGCGGCGCGGAGCACAGCGTCTAGGTCAGTCGCTGAGGCGAGCGGTACGATCCCGGCCAGAGATAAGGTATTTTCGGTCAGTGTGCCGGTCTTATCGGAAACCAGCGTATCCATGGCAGCGGCCTCTTCGATGGCCGGCAGGCTCGTAACCAGCACACCGCGCCGGGCCAGATCCAGACTGCTCAACGCCGTCGCTAGGGTGTATGTCGCTGGAAGCGCGACCGGGACGGACGCAACCAGCAGCATCAGCGCGAACACTGCGGTATCGAGCAACGGCAGGGAATGCGTCACGGCGTAAGCTACCACCAGGGCCACGAGCACGGCATCGAAGATCACGAGGCGCGTAACAATAGCGAAGATGGTACGCTGCATGTGGCTCGGTGCGCTGGAGGTCCGCACTAGCTCCGCGGTGCGGCCGAAGAAGGTGCGCGGACCTGTCGCGGTGACGTCTCCCGTAGCCTCGCCCTGTCGCACGATCGCGCCGGCGTAGGCGGATTTTCCTGGGCCGAGATCTACCGGCAGCGACTCACCGGTCAGCGCCGCCTGATCCACCGCCACGGCGCCGTCAACGAGCGCGAGATCGGCGGGCACCAGATCGCCGGCGCGGACATGGACGACGTCTCCCGGCACAAGGTCCGTCGCAGGCAGTTGGTGCCACGCGCCATCGCGCAGCACGCGGGCGCGTACCGGCAGGCTTTTTCGGAGCAGCGCCAAAGCATCCTTGGCGCGTCGCTCCTGGGCAAAGGCGACGACCGCGTTGAATACCAAGAGTGCGGCGATGACGATGGCCTCGAGGCGACGGTCGAGAAAAAGCTGCAGGCCGATCACCGCCTCAAGCATCCACGGCACCGGGGCCCAGAACTTGCTGGTAAACTGACGCCAAACCGGCGTTGGTTTATCTTCGATAGCGTTCGGGCCGTATTTCGTGAGCCGCTGTTTAGCCTCGGCGGTAGAGAGGCCGCGAAGCAAATCGATAGGCTGTGCCCTCATGGCGATAGGTTCGCTCGACACTTGAGTCTGCCTCACGTTCGGTGTCCCGTCGTTAGCTACCTTCAGTATCACGGTGAGGCTACAGATCGACAACAGGCGTCACGCTCTGTCCGAAGCGTCAGGTGCGCTTCCTGGCACGTCGGCGGGAACGCCAGGAAATGGCTACCTCAAGGCACTTGGTCGGCGGAACGGTCCAGGCATGGCGTGGCCAACACGGCTAATGGCAGCCATCACCCACATTTCAGGCGCCTCCTGCCCGGCCTTTAGGCCGGGGAGGAGGCGCCGGTTCATACAAAAACGCCAACAATTCCGCATTTAAATTGACCATGTCAAAATAAGAACATAACGTGAACATAGTATGATTGTTCAACGCGGCTACGTCTATCGGCTTTATCCTAGCAGCGAGCAAGTGCGGCGGCCCCCCGGGACGGACCCGAGAAACATCTACCGATGGGAGGCACCTTCATTTTGTA
>JAJYTL010000145.1 GCA_021793055.1 Pseudomonadota bacterium | reverse complement strand
GCGCTTCTTGTCGCTGCGCTGCTTTACGTCGATCAGTACCGCACCGGCCTGGTCCAGGCCGAGATCAATTCCCTGGTCACTCAAGGCAAGCTGATCGCGGGCGCGCTTGGCGAAAACGCCTTGAGCTCGCCCGCCGGGGCGATGACCCTCGACACCAAGGCGGCGCGCCAGATCCTTCGCCGCATGATCTCGACCGTGCGTACCCGCGCCCGGCTGTACGACGAGGACGGCCTCTTGCTGGCCGATAGCCGCGAGTTGGTCGCGCGGCGACAGGTCGTCTTGGGCGTTCTGCCGCCGCCGGAGACTCCGGACGCGCTGACACGGTGGTTCGATCGGCGCTACCAACAAGTCTACCGATGGTTCGTCGCGCCGCCCTCCGGCGACTACGGTTATTCGCGCTTGGCGCAGCAGGAATCCGCCGAGGTTTTGCGTGCGCTCGACGGCCATGTCGCGAGCAATGTCGCGAAAATCGGCGGCGGCCTGATGGATATCAGCGTCGCCATGCCGGTCGAGGGCTTGCGCAAGGTTCTGGGCGCGCTGGTGCTCAGCGTCGATAGCGGCGACATCGAAGCTGCTGTTCGCGCCGAGCGTCTTCATGCCTTGGAACTTTTGCTCGGCGTGCTTTTTATCACGGCGCTCTTGTCGGCGCTTTTGGCCGGTACCATCGGACGGCCGATCCGCCGTTTGGCCCAGGCCGCCGACCGCGTGCGCCGGCTGCAGGGACGCCATGTGGTGATCCCCGATTTCACCGATCGGGGCGACGAGATCGGCGACCTTTCGGGCGCGCTTCGCGCTATGACCTTCGCGGTCTATCGCCGGCTGGATGCGATCGAGGCTTTCGCCGCCGATGTCGCGCACGAGATCAAGAATCCGCTGAGCAGCCTGCGCAGCGCGATCGAAATCGTGACCCGCACCACCGATCCCGAGCAGCAGCGTCGGCTGCTTAAGATCGTCGAGGCCGATATTGGCCGCCTCAACCGGCTGATCAGCGACATCTCGGATGCCTCGCGGCTGGACGCCGAGCTTTCCCGCGCGGAAACCGGCCCGGTCGATCTGGCGGCGATGCTGCGCACCGTGGTGGAGATCTACGCCGCGGCCGCCGCAGACGGCGGTCCGCGCTTCGAGATCGACCTTGGGGCCAGTGATGCCGAGCTCAAGGTGCCGGGGGTTGAAACCCGGCTCGGCCAGGTCATTCGCAATCTGGTCGATAACGCGGTTTCCTTCAGCCCGCCCGGCGGCACCATCCGTCTCGCGGCCTACCGCGAGGGGCCCTACGTCCGCATCACGGTGGACGACGAGGGGCCGGGCCTTCCGGAGGGCAAGCTCGATGCGATCTTTGACCGCTTCTACAGCGAGCGGCCGCCGGCGGAGCAGTTCGGCACCCATTCCGGACTCGGCCTCTCGATTTCGCGCCAGATCGTCGAGGCGCACGACGGACAGATCAAGGCTGAGAACCGGCTCGATCTGGCGCGCCGCGTCGTCGGCGCCCGCTTCACCGTGGAGTTGCCGGTTCGTTGATCGGGGGGCTCTTTCGGCCGGTGCAAGGCCGCATTGACTCGCACCCAAGGCGAGCGCACCTTTGCCGCCCATGACCCTGATGCATGGGACCTGTGTCGCGGTAGGCGAGGTGGCGGTACTGCTGTGCGGTCCGTCGGGCAGCGGAAAATCCGACCTCGCCTTGCGCCTGATCGATGCCGGCGGACGGTTGATCGCCGATGATCAGGTGGCGTTGGCAGCCGAGGACGGAGCGCTGATCGGGCGCGCGCCGCCGACCATTCAGGGTGTGATGGAGGCGCGCGGGCTCGGCCTCGTCGAGGTGCCCTGCGCGGCCGAGGGACGGGTCGCGCTGGTGGTCGAGCTTGTCGCGCCGGCCGAAGTGGCGCGGTTGCCCGACCCCGCTTTCCGCGAAATTGCCGGCGTCACCTTGCCGCTGTTGCGGCTCGCGCCCTTTGAATGCTCCGCCTGCGCCAAGATTCACCTCGCCCTCAAAGGCGCGATCCGAGGCCAGGCATGACGGCGCCGCCATGACCGTCGAGAAGACGCGGGTCCTCCTGGTCAGCGGCCTATCCGGCGCCGGCAAGTCCTCGGCGCTCAAGATCCTCGAGGATCTCGGCTACGAGGCGGTCGACAATCTGCCGCTGTCGTTATTGAGCGGTCTTGCCGCGGGCGTCGCGCCCGAGGCCTCGGACGATGGGGCGAGGAGCGCGCTCGCTGTCGGCATCGACACCCGCACCCGCGACTTCGAGCCGGCGCGCTTTGCGCAGAGCCTCGACCTTCTGCGCAAGACGCCGGAGCTCGACGTTCGCTTCCTGTTTCTCGATTGCGACGACGAGGTGCTGAAAAGCCGCTTTCTCACCACGCGGCGCCGGCATCCGCTCGCCACCGACCGGCCGGTGGCCGACGGCATCCGTCACGAGCGCGGCCTGATGAGTTCCTTGAAGGCGCGGGCCGACGTGCTGATCGATACCTCCGAGATCACCTTGCCGGACCTGCGCCACGTGCTGACCGGCCATTTCGCGCGCGATCGCGCGCCGGGCCTCGCCGTGACCGTGACCTCGTTCTCCTATGGCCGCGGCGTGCCGCGCGACGCCGACCTCGTGTTCGACGTGCGCTTCCTCGACAACCCGTTCTATCTGCCGGAGCTCAAGCCTCTGACCGGCGAGGCCGATGCGGTCGCCGCGCATATCGTCAAGGACCGGCGCTGGGCGCCGTTTTTTGCCAAGCTGACCGACTTCCTGGTCTTTCTGCTGCCGAGCTATGCCGAAGAGGGCAAAAGCTACCTGACCATCGCGGTCGGCTGCACCGGCGGCCGCCACCGCTCGGTTTTTACCGCCGGGCAGATCGCTCGGCGCTTGCAAGAAGTGGGGTATCGGGTGAACTTACGTCACCGGGACATCGGTGGCGTCGGCAGCTAGGCCTTAAGGCGGGAACGGGAAGGGATGCGATGATCGGAGTGGTTGTGGTCACCCATGGGCGTCTGGCGGCGGAGTTCATTGCCGCCACTGAGCACGTGGTCGGACCCCAGGAGGCGATGCGGGCGGTGTGCATCGGCGCCAATGACGATATGGAGGAGCGCCGCCGGGAAATCCTCGCGGCCGTGGCGGCGGTGGATAGCGGCGCCGGGGTTATCCTCCTCACCGACATGTTTGGCGGTACGCCCTCGAATCTTGCCATCTCGATCATGAGCAAGGGCAAGGTCGAGGTCATCGCCGGCACCAATCTGCCGATGCTGATCAAGCTGACCAGCGTTCGCGGCAAGGACGATCTGGCGGCGGCCGTGGCGGCGGCGCGCGACGCCGGGCGCAAATATATCAGTGTCGCGTCGCAGATTCTGGTCAATGACGACAGATGAGTCGCCGCCGGCGGCGGGTGCTACCGTCGTCCGCCACCTGACGATCTGCAACGAACGCGGCCTGCATGCCCGCGCCGCCGCCAAATTCGTCAAATGCGCCGCGGCTTTCGCCGCCGAGATCACGGTTTCGCGCGACGGCGCCACGGTTTCCGGGCAGTCGATCATGGGGCTGATGATGCTGGCGGCGACCCGGGGCAGCGTCATCGAAGTCAAGGCCTCGGGCGGCGACGCCGAAGCCGCCATGGCGGCGCTCGGCGGTCTGGTGGAGGGCGGATTCGGCGAAATCTAAGCGCATTTGGCTCGACGCGACGCAAGATCATGTCGGCGAGCCGCCCCAATGACTTGAGGCGTGTTCCGGCGGCCTGCCTTGCCCCAGGTGCCGGCCAAGTCTTTCTCCTACCGCATCCCTCGTCTCGCCGCTTTTTCAAAGATATAAATATTTCTTTATATGTTTCTTGAGATTGTCGAGGGCGGCTGCTACAAAACGCGGGGTCGCGCCGGCCGCGACCGCGAAATTCGAGAGATTGGGCAAAACGGGAGCGCGTGATGGCTGCGTCGCAGGACTACAAGGTTGCCGATATCAAGCTGGCGGATTGGGGCCGCAAGGAAGTCAGCATCGCCGAAACCGAGATGCCGGGGCTGATGGCGCTTCGCGCCGAGTTCGGCGCCGCCAAGCCTTTGAAAGGCGCGCGCATCGCGGGCTGCCTGCATATGACGGTGCAGACCGCGGTCCTGATCGAGACCCTGACCCATCTCGGCGCCGAGGTACGCTGGTCGTCGTGCAACATTTTCTCGACCCAGGACCATGCCGCGGCCGCGGTGGCGGCGGTGGGGGTTCCGGTCTTCGCCTGGAAGGGCGAGACCGAAGAGGAGTTCTGGTGGTGTATCGAGCAGACCATTACCGGCCCGAGCGGCTGGCGGCCGAACCTCATTCTCGATGATGGGGGCGATCTGACCAAGATCATGCACGACAAGTACCCGGAGCTGATGAAGGACGTCCGCGGCCTCTCGGAAGAGACCACGACCGGCGTCCACCGCCTTTACGAGATGCAGCGCGAGGGCACGCTCAAGGTGCCGGCGATCAACGTCAACGACTCCGTCAGCAAGTCCAAGTTCGACAATCTTTACGGCATCCGCGAAAGCCTAATCGACGGCATCAAGCGCGGCACCGACGTGATGCTGGCCGGCAAGCTCGCGGTGGTTTGCGGCTACGGCGACGTCGGCAAGGGCTCGGCCGCGGCCTTGAAGGGGCAGGGCGCGCGCGTTGTGGTCACCGAGATCGACCCGCTTTGCGCCTTGCAGGCGGCGATGGAAGGCTACCAGGTGGCGCGGATGGAAGATGTGGCCGCGACCGGCGATATTTTCGTCACCACGACCGGCAATATTGACGTCATCACCATCGAGCACATGCGCGAAATGCATGATCGCGCCATCGTCTGCAACATCGGCCATTTCGACAGCGAGATTCAGGTCGCGGCGCTGCGCAACTACCCCTGGCACGAGGTTAAGCCGCAGGTGCACGAGATCGAATTTCCCGACGGCAAGCGCCTGATTCTTCTCGCCGAGGGGCGGCTGGTCAATCTCGGCTGCGCCACCGGTCACCCGAGTTTCGTGATGAGCACCTCCTTCGCCAACCAGGTGCTGGCGCAGCTCGAGCTTTGGTGCAACACCGCGAGTTACGAGCGCAAGGTCTATACCCTGCCGAAGCATCTCGACGAGAAGGTGGCGGCGCTGCATCTCGACAAGCTCGGGGTGAAGCTGACCGCCTTGACCGACGCGCAGGCGCGCTATCTCGGGGTGCCCAAGGCGGGGCCGTTCAAGCCGGAATATTACCGCTACTGACGGCGCCGGCGGGGACGCCCATGCCCGCCCTTGTCCTCGGTCGCGGCTCTTCGTAGAGTGGGGCCGAGGGGGCTTTGGTGAGTTGGGGAATGTAGCGCCAGCGGCAGTGGGGGACGCCATCGTGATCGGCGGGTTCGGCAGCCTGCTTGTGCCGACGCCGGCTCTCGCCAGTCCGGTCACCCCGTCCGGTGCCATCGTGATCGGCGCGGTGCTGGCCGGCATAGCGCTGGCGGGCGCCCTGCTTTGCGTTTTTCTTTGCCTGCGCCTCGCGCGTGAACGGCGGCGGCACGCGGAGTTGCTCGCGCGGCACGTCCGGGACGGCGATCGGTTGCTCCGCCTCATGGCCGCCGGTCCCGACCGCTTCGGCAGTTGGTTCCAAGGCGATCGCTTCCAGCCGGCGCCGGGCGTTGGCGCTTGGCTTGGCCTTTCTGCCGAGCCCACGAGTTTTGCCGAGCTCGGCCCCGCTTTCACGGCGGCGGACTTCGCCCGTCTCGATAGTGCCGTCCGCGCCTTGCGCGAAAGCGGCTCGGCCTTCCGTTTCGAGATCGCGGGCGCCAAAGGGCGAGGGTTCACCGCTGAAGGCCGCGCCGGCGGCGATCTCGCCGTGCTCTTGCTCGCCGATGTGACGGCGCTGGCCGCCGAGCGCGAGGCCCGGCGCGAGGCAATGATCCGCGCCAACCATGCGGAGCAGGTTCTCGATGCGCTCCCCGTCCCGGCCTGGTATCGCGACCAGAGCCTGGCGCTGGTCTGGTGCAATACGGCTTATGCGGCGATGGTCGAGGCCAATCCGGCGACGGCCGTCGCGCAACGCCTCGAGCTCGCCTCGGGCGGCAAGCCCGAGCAGCCGCTCCGCCTCGCCGCCCGCGCCAAGGCGCAAGGCCGGATCGAGGAGGAGGTCCGCCATCTCGTGGTCGGGGGCGACCGCCGCGCCATTCGCGTCTTGGAAATGCCGCTGGCCTCGGGCGGCATGATCGGCATCGCCGAGGACGTGACCGAGCTCGAGCGGCTCGGCACCGATCTCAAGAGCCATATCGAGGCGCACGGCGAAGTGTTGCAGAATCTGACCACCGCGATCGGCGTTTTCGGTCCCGACCGACGTCTTCTGCTTTTCAACCATGCTTTCGCGCGGCTCTGGCGGCTCGACGAGGATTGGCTGCTTCAGGCACCGAACCTCGGCGAGATTCTCGAGCTTCTGCGCGAGAAGCGCCGACTTCCCGAACAGGCTGACTGGCAGACCTACAAGCGGACGTGGCTGCAATTCTTCACCGAGGTGATCGAGCCTAAGGAAGAGCTGATGCATCTTCCCGACGAGCGCACGCTCCGGCTTTGCATCACGCCGCACCCCTTCGGCGGCCTGCTCTTCACCTTCGAGGACGTGACCAACGAGCTGGTGCTGGAGCGCGCCCGCAACACCCTGATCGCGGTGCAGCGCGCCACTCTCGACAATCTCTACGAGGCGGTCGCCGTCTACGGCGGCGACGGTCGGCTCAAGTTGTGGAACCCGGCGTTCGGCAAGATCTGGAAGCTCGACGACAAGTTCCTCGATAGCGAGCCGCATATCACGGAGGTGGCAGAGGCGATACGCGATCTCATCAACGCCAGCGACGACTGGCCGAACCTGCGCGAGAAGATGATCAGCTTCTTCGACGAGCGCAGCCCGCGCTCTGGGCGGTTCGAGCGGCCGAACGGCAGCGTGCTGGATTTCGCCATGGTGCCGCTGCCCGACGGCGAGATGCTGTTCACCTATCTCGATGTCTCGGATTCAATCCGCATCGAGCGCGCGCTTCGCGAGCGGAACGAGGCCCTACAGGCCGCCGACCGGCTGAAATCCGAGTTCGTCGCCAATGTCTCCTACGAGCTTCGCACGCCGCTGAACACCATCATCGGATTCGCCGAGATCATCACGAATCAGTATTTCGGCGAGTTGAACCGACGCCAGCTCGAATACGCGCGCGGTATTCTCGACAGCTCCCATCATCTGTTGTTGTTGGTCAACGACATTCTCGACCTGGCGACGATCGAGTCGGGCCATATCGTGCTCGAGCGCGAGCCGTTCGATCTTCACGCGACCTTCGTCACGGTGCTTAGCCTGACCCGCGACCAGGCACGCCGCCAGGATCTCACGATCGAGTTCGAATGTCCGGCGGATGTCGGATGGCTGGATGCCGACGAGCGCCGCATCAAGCAGGTGCTGTTCAACCTGATGAGCAATGCAATGAAGTTCACCTCGCCGGGCGGTACCATCGGCCTCGGCGCGGCGCGGGGGGCGAACGAGATCGTCCTCTGGGTCAGCGATACCGGGGTTGGCATTCCGCTCAAGGAGCGCGAGCGGGTCTTCCAGCGTTTCTACAAGACGCGCGCCGGGACGCATCATGCGGGCGCGGGCCTCGGTCTCTCATTGGTACGCAGCTTTATCGAGTTGCATGGCGGCTCGGTCGAGCTGCGCTCGGAGCCGGGCGAAGGCACCACCATCCGGTGCTATTTGCCGCTGACGCCGAAGCCCGAAGCGCAGCCCGGGACGTCAAAGATCGCGGCCGAGGCCGCGGCCGATAGCTCGGCAACGCAGCCGGTGCCGGGCTTGCTTTCCTGACCCTCGATTGACGGCGCGGCGCTCAACCGGCGGACCGGCCGCGACCTAGGCTCAGGACCTATTAAATTTCTTGCGGGCGGGCTGCCGGCTTGATTCATTGGAGGCACCGGGAGGTGCTTCGATGAGTGATCTGTTCTGGCTGTC
>JAJYTL010000144.1 GCA_021793055.1 Pseudomonadota bacterium | reverse complement strand
CGATCTCATCGACGTAAGCGGCGATCCGCGCGCAGGCGATGTGGCGCCCGAAGGGATACGCATCGCGCAGGCCTTCGGCACCCATGGCCTGCATGCACTGGGAAAGACGGCGTCCCGCCATTTCGACCGCGAACTTCTTGGCGAGCGCCGCCGCCAGCATCGCATTCCCGCCTTGCTCGATGATCCCCGCTGCACGCCATGTGAGGAGACGTGCCGCCTCGAGATCAGTCGCGACATCGACCAGAGACCAGCGCAGCCCCTGGTGGTCGAGAAGACGCTTGCCGAAGGCCTGGCGGTGCGCGCCATGCTTGAGCGCGACCGCGAGCGCCTCCGCCACCATGCCGCAGCACATGGCGGCCACATAGGTGCGAGCGCCGTTGATGCCTTCGAGCGCGCGCTTGAACGCCTCGCCGGGCGGATGGAAAAGCGCATCCTCGGCGACGCGGAAATCGCGGAGCCGGAAACCGCCGACGCCGATGGCGTGGCCGCCCATGAGCTGATAGGCCGGAAGCCGCTCGAATCCCGGCGCGTTGCTGTCGATGAGGAACGCGGCGAAGCCCTTCGTTCCGGGGGCCGCGTCGGTCCGAGCATAGAGCAGGATGGTCTCGGCAGAAGCGGCGTTGGTGAGCCACGCTTTTTCGCCATCGAGCAGCCAGCCACCTTCGACCTTGCGAGCCGTCGTCACGATGGCTGGAAAGTCGCTGCCGACGCCAGGCTCGGTGAGCGAGGTGCCGCCCATACGCTCGCCGGCGACAAGCGGCGCCAAGTGGCGTGCGATCTGCGCAGGGCTGCCCTGGCGCGCGATGCGCGCGGCGATATTCTGGGTGTTGATGAGGCCAAAGGCGAGTCCCATATCGGCGCGCGCCAGTTCCTCGGCGATGAGCACTTTGGCAAGAAAGCCCGCGCCCTGGCCGCCGTGCCCTTCGGGCACCTCGATGGCGGTGAGGCCGAGACGCGCCGCTTCGCGGACGATCTCGTGCGGAACTTGGCGCGCGCGTTCCCAAGCTGGGGCCTGCGGCGCCACCACCTCGCGGCGGAAGCGGCGGGCGCGATCAAGCAACGCGCGTTCCGTCGCATTTAAGGCGGTGATGGGCGAGACTTCATCTTCCATGGGCGCTCCCATCACTTTGGCCATCCGCCCGCCTTCGGTCAAGCCGAAGTCCACGCTCACCGGCGGAGCATCTCTAACTTAAGCGCATCGTCGGGGACGAAGCCGTAACAGAGCGCATAAGGCAGATTGTCAGCGTTGCCAATCAGGGAGGTCCCCGTAAGTTCGGCCGGTGACGGGGTCAGGGGGCGATTTGTTGCGTAACTGCAGGCCCATCTCGCGATACAGCCGGTTGACCAGCCATCCTTCCCGCCGCAGCAGGACATGAACACGCCGGTAGCCGGAGCGCACCCGCGCCCGGCGATCTTCTTGATCCTGGCTCTCAGCGCGTCCTGGTCCGGCCGGCGGCTCTTGTAGTGGTAACTCGATCTTTCCAGTCCCAGCACAGAACGGGCCCGTCTGATCGAGATTTTCCAGCTGTCGCGAACCTCGTCTACCACATGCCGCCGGCGGCTCGGCGGCAGCGTAGATCAGTTGGTGATGGATGAAGCGATAAAGGCTATGCCTGGTGACGACGCACTCGTTGTTGGTCTTGCATACCTCGCGGGCAAGACGGTCGAGCTTTGCACTCAAGCGGTCTTCCGTCCGCGATGCTGATCGCCGCGCCATGTAGGCTTCGATCATGACCAGCCGCAGGTCGGATCGTGAGCGCTTCTGACTTTTTGCCAAGGCGGCGGGCCGCCGGCTCATCTCGTCCGGAAGAGGTGGCATATGGGCCCAAAGCACCTCGCAAGCAACACACTGCGTCAGCGCTTTGCAGCCGAAAACGAGGCGTCCGTATGGGGGGGTGATGTGTCTGCAGCGAGATACGTTTTGAGTGCTTCGATTTGTGCACTGGCGAGCCGGAGTCCGAGCTTCGATCGCCGCCACAAAATGTCGTCTGCGGTAGTCGCCCATTCCTCGGCGATCAAATAGCGCACCTCTGCTTCGGTCAGGGTTGCGCCGAAATTTCGTCCAAGGTCCTCGGCGCGTTCCGCTTGGCCGAGAACGCGCGCAGCCTCGGTGCCGTATGCGTGGAACAGGCGATGCGCCCAAGGCCGGTCAAGGAAGGGAAAGCTGTCCATCAGGGCGAGAATGTGGGATTCAATGTCGCAGATCGCGAAATCTCCGCCGGGAAGCGCGGCGTTTGCCGTCCAGGGCGGGCCGAGTTTTGGGAAATAGGTCGCGAGCTTTTCCAACGCATGCTCGGCAAGCCGTCGGTAGGTGGTAATTTTTCCGCCGTAGACGGTCAGGAGCGGAGCTTCGCCTTCAGGGGCCGCAAGCTCGAGCCGGTAATCGCGCGTCGCCGCTTTGGGGTCTTCGCTGCCGTCGTCATTAAGCGGCCGAATGCCCGAGAAGCTGGCGATCATATGTTTCCGCTGTAAGGAGGTGCGAAAGTATGCGGAGACGGCGCGGCAGAGATAATCGGTTTCCTCGTCCGATATCCGGGGCTTCGCCGTTTTGTCGGCATGATCCACCTCCGTCGTACCAACGAGGCAGAACTCGCCCTCGTAGGGAATGACGAAGACGATCCGCCCATCGTCCTGCTGGAGCACATAGGCGCGATCGTGATCGTATAGGCGGGGCACGATAATGTGGCTGCCGCGAATGAGCCGAAGGCTCGGTCCAGTCCCGGTGACACCGAGGGTTGCGCCGACATCGTCGACCCATGGCCCGGCCGCGTTGACGAGGACGCGCGCCGTTGCGTCGTGTTGTGTCGCATCCTTTTCGGTTTTCAGCGTGAGCCGCCATAGGCTCTCGGAGCGTTTGGCTGCGACCACTCGTGTACGCGAGAAGATGCGGGCACTGCGGGCCGCGGCATCCCGCGCGTTGAGCACGACGAGCCGGGCATCGTCGACGGTGCAGTCAGAATATTCGAAGCCATGGCGGATGCCGGGGACGAGCGGCAGCCCCGCGGCGTCACGCCTCAGATCCAGGCTGGTGCTGGCCGGGAGCAGCTTGCGGCCGCCGATTCGGTCGTAGACCAGGAGGCCGAGCCGTAGCAGCCACCATGGCCGCATATCGCTCCGATAGGGCAGCACGAAGCGGAGCGGACGCACGATATGCGGCGCTGCCCGCCACAACACCTCGCGTTCGGCCAGGGCTTCGCGGACGAGACGGAATTCACCGTATTCGAGGTAGCGTAACCCGCCATGAATGAGTTTTGTGCTGGCGGACGAGGTTCCGCCGGCAAGATCGTCGCGCTCGCATAAGAGGACGCGCAAGCCACGTCCGGCAGCGTCCCGAGCAATCCCGCAGCCGTTTACGCCACCGCCGATGATGGCAAGGTCGTACGCGTCCGAGGCCATTTCTTCTTCATCGCTCCGTGACGCCGTTCGGGAAAGGAAAAGTGGATACCCGTCATTCGGCTTAAGACAAGGACTGCCGGGGATTTCCTTGACCCAACTTTGCCCCCTCAATCGGCGCTAGCGAGGCTTCGAGCTAAAATATCGCGCCAAGTTCTCTCGCACCCGATTGCCCGTATCCATATCTTGAGGCGGGCGAAACGATTGGCCGGTTATGCGCTCGAACGCATCGATGTAGACGCGCGCCGTATTCAGGATAATTTCCGACGGAATCTCCGGCAGCGGATCGGTATATGGATCGCACCGCTCGGCGATCCAATTGCGTACGTAGTCCTTGTCAAAGCTTTGCGGGCGCAGGCCTTGGGCTTTGCGATCCTCATAGCTGTCGCGGAACCAATAGCGGCTGCTGTCCGGGGTGTGCAACTCGTCCCCGATCATGATGCGGCCGTCACTAGAAATGCCGAATTCATATTTGGTGTCGACCAGAATCAAACCCCGTTCGGCGGCCATAGCTTGGCCTTTCGCGAACAGCGCCAACGACTTCTGGGAAATTTCCTCCCACTGCTGCTTCGAGAGCAAATTCCTGTCAATGATCTCTGCCGGGCTTAAGGGCTCATCGTGCCCGCCATCCTGAGCCTTTGTCGTCGGCGTGATCACGGTGGTGGGCAGTTTGTCGTTCTCGGACAATCCGTCGGGCAGCCGAATCCCGTAGACCTCGCGTTTCCCCGAGCGGTACATCGGCCAAATCGAGGTCGACGTGCTTCCCGTCAAATAGCCGCGCACCACGATTTCCACGGGGGTCATCTGCAGTTGCCGACAGATCAGGACGTTCGGATCCGGGTACGCGATGACGTGATTCGGACAAATGCTTTCAGTTTCCTCGAACCAAAATTTGCTGATCTGGGTCAGCATCATTCCCTTGAACGGGATGCTGGTGATGGCGCGGTCAAAAGCGCTGAGGCGATCGGTCGCGATCATCACCCGAGTTCCATCTGGCAAATCGTAATTGTCTCGAACTTTGCCGCGGTAGTGATTCGGAAGGTCGAGAGCCGGGCTCTCGGCCAGGACATAATTGAGATATTTACTGAGATCGACGACTTCGGTCATGAGGCGTTCCGTATTCTCACGCGGTATTGATCCAGTGGCAACGATATATGCTAAAAGCGGTGCACGCCATAGCGTTTAGGCTGGAAAAGCTCCCATTGGACTTGGTTCGGGGGACTCGAAAGGGATGGCAAGGCTGTCTCTTTCGGCGCGATCCGCCTTTTGAGGCGATTGCGGCGATGCCGGGTCGCGGTCTTATTCTTCGGGTGCGCGCGGCCGTCTTGCTTGGGGGGCGGCTTGGCGCGCCGGCAGCGCGCCGCGGCGGCCACGACACGGCTTGGAAGTATCGCGAGTTTTTCTAATAAACATAAAGAAGATCGTGGCGGGTTTTCCGCATCTCGGCAATTGATGGCGAGATGTCGTTAACGCGAGCGGCGAAAAAATTCGCCGATGACACATTCCTGACAAATTCAAGGAAGATGGTCCTCACGTCGCTTCGGTGATGCGTTGAGTTCAGTAGCGGCTTTCGGCGGGTGCATGTCCTTGCGCCGGAAGTCAGGTGAGTGAGTATGTGGGACGCAAGAGAAGTAGCCCGTGCGGCGAGGAAAACGCGCAGGCGGGGCATCTGGCCCGTCGCGGGGCGCGGTCTGCCTCAAGAAGTCACAGAATCAATCCACGCTAACGAAGTTCGATGCCATGTCGGCCGCAAGGCGCAGGCGGCTGCCTTGCGTCGCTTTGATTCGCGTCCGTTAAACGAACCGTGCCGCATCTGTAGGGGGTTGGTATGAGTGAATCCAGCGCAACCGGATCGTCGATGGACTCGATCAAATCGGATGGCGGGGTCGACACGACTCGCCGACGACTCCTCATCGCATCGATCGGAGTCTTGGGCGCGGGCGGCGTCGGTATGTTCGCGTCGGCGCTGGTCGACAACATGAATCCGGGATTGGCCGTCGACGCGTTGGGAGAACCGATCGACGTCGATGTCAGCAAGATAGAGCCCGGGCAACTGATCGTCGCGCAATGGAAGAAAAAGCCGGTATGGATCCTTCACCGGACCGCGAAAATGCTGGAGACGTTGTCCGATCCCGGTTTGCTTAAAAGACTGAAGGACCCAAATAGCCGCGCAAATCAGCAGCCGGCGGCCCGCTATGTCAATGGCAACTATCGCGCCATCAAGCCTGATCTGTTCGTGGCGGTGGCCTTGTGCACGCATATGCAATGCGTGCCCGACTATCGGCCCGCCCCGCATTCGGTAACGTCGTGGTGGTACGGCGGCTTCCACTGCCCCTGCCATGGATCGACCTACGATTTTTCGGCCCGTGTGTTTGAAGGGTCGCCGGCACCGCTGAACATTCCCGTCCCGCCTTATTATTGGCGGTCCGCGACCGTGGTGCGCATCGGTGAAGGCGGTTCGCAAGGTACTTTCAAGAACTGGACGCCAGCGATCTGGTAGGAGGGGGAACGATGATGCGCAAAGCGCTGCTGACGTTGGGCTGCCTTGCGGCCGTGGCGATCGGCCCGCGGGCTCTCGCGGCCGCGCCTTATCTCGGTGTCGTGCCGCAAGGGAATCCTCAGGCGGCTTCCAGCATCGTCCATGGCACCTGCGCGGCATGCCACGGCGCCGATGGCAACAGCGTGAGCCCCGCCATCCCCAATCTGGCCGGGCAGAATTACAATTACCTTCTGAAGCAGTTGGAAGATTTCCGCAGCGGCGCGCGCAATGTGCTGCCGATGAGCATCCTGATCAAAACGGTTCCGCAAGCGCAGGGTGATCAGAATATCCGGAACCTGGCTTCGTATTTTTCCGAGCAAAAGCTTAAACGCGGAAAAAGCGCAAGCGGGGCCGCGGCGACGATAACGAACATCACCGCCGAGCAGGGCTACAAGATCTTCGAGCAGGGGATACGCGCGGAGAAGGTACCGGCCTGCGCCGCCTGCCATGGCGCGAGCGGTGTGGGCATGGCGCCTATGGCGGTGCCGGCCTTGGATGGCCAGCGCGCGGCGTACGTGCTTCAACAACTGAAGCAATTCGCCGACGGGCAACGGCACAACAGTCCGCATCACGTCATGGCGGTGATCGCCGCCCGGTTGAAAAAGGCGCAAATGACGGCGGTTGCCGATTATGTCTCCCTGATGGAGCCGGCGCTGATGCTGGGCACCGGGCCGAAGACTTACGCCGCCTACATCAAGAACAGCGCGACGCTTCCGGTTCCCGGAATTCCGGCGGCCGCGCTCCGAGGCGCGAAGGCGGCGCATTGATTCCTGCCTCGCGCTCGGACGCTTCGAGTGCGGGGCTTAACTGAATAGTGGCGGGGAAAGCGATGGTTGCCCAGGCAAGACGAACTTCGACCAAGCTCGGCGACTGGCTCAATGAGCGGTTGCCGCTCCGAGAGATGTGGCACGAACACCTCTCGGGCTATGCGGCGCCGAAGAACTTCAATGTCTGGTACTTCTTCGGCTCCTTGATGATCGTGGTGCTGGTCATCCAGTTGGCAACCGGATTGTTCCTCGCCATCCATTACCAGCCCAACCCGACCCTTGCCTACTGGTCCGTTTTGCGCGGCATTATGCGAGATTCGCATTGGGGTTGGCTTATCCGTTATATCCACATTGTCGGGGCGTCGGCATTTTTCGTCCTCGCCTATCTCCATATGTATCGCGGCATCCTGTACGGCTCCTACAAGAAGCCGCGCGAGTTGCTATGGGTCGTTGGCGTCGCCATTTATCTGCTGTTGGCCGCCGAAGCGTTCCTCGGCTACCTGCTGCCCTGGGGGCAGATGTCGTACTGGGGCTCGAGCGTGGTGGTGAATTTCGTGACCGCGATCCCGGCGATCGGGAAGCCGATCGCGACATGGATCAGAGGCGATTTCGTCACCGGTCTTCCGACGCTCAACCGCTTCTTCATCTTTCACGTCTTCTTGATGCCGTTTCTGCTTCTGGCGCTCGTTCTCGTGCACATCATCGCGCTGCACCACGTCGGCTCGAACAATCCCGACGGCATCGAGATCCGCGCCAACACCAACGAATCCGGATGGCCTCGCGACGGCATCCCGTTTCATCCCTATTACACGGTAAAGGATGTCTTCGGGGTCTGCGTGTTTCTGCTGATCTTCAGCGCCGTGGTCTTCTATCGGCCCAACGGCTGGGGGCTGCTCGTGGATCGGCTGAATTTCACGCCAGCGAATATCCTCCACACGCCGGCGGACATCCATCCACTTTGGTTCTTCTTGCCGTTCTACGCGATGCTCCGCGGGGTTCCCGATAAGGCCTATGGTGTCGCGACGCTTGTCGGCGCATTTATCATGCTGGCGCTTCTGCCGATGCTGGATCGAAACCCCATCAAGTCCATTCGCTACCGGTCCTTCCTTTACAAGCTGAATATTCTTGCGATGCCAATCAGCTTCATTTTTCTCGGGGTGATCGCGAGAGGCACCGCGACCCAATCGAACATGGTCTATGGGTTGCACGTTACGGAAGTGTTTTACGCGACGTTTCTTCTCCTGCTCTATTTCAACAGAT
>JAJYTL010000143.1 GCA_021793055.1 Pseudomonadota bacterium | reverse complement strand
CCCCAGGGCGGGCTTGAGGCGCTGCAATCCAAGCCGCCCCTGGAGATTCTCGCACACCAGTACGATATCGTCTGCAACGGCATCGAGCTGTCCTCGGGCGCGATCCGAAACCATCGCCCCGACATCATGATCGAGGCCTTTCGCATCGCCGGCTATCCGGCCGAGGAAGTGGAGCGGCGGTTCGGCGGCATGCTGAACGCCTTCCGGTACGGCGCCCCGCCGCACGGCGGCATCGCGCCTGGCGTCGACCGCATCGTCATGCTGCTCGCCGGCGAGCCGAACATCCGGGAGGTGATCCTGTTCCCGATGAACCAGCAGGCCGAGGATCTGATGATGGCGGCGCCGAGCGAGGTTTCCGAGCGCCAGCTGCGCGAACTCTCGATCCGCCTCGCGCTCAAGCCGAAAAGCTAGGCCAACCTCGCGGCCACGGCCCCCGACCGGCACCGCGGCGATACCCGACGCAACGATGCGGAGCGATGACGCGGAACTATGGTGCCAACATGGACCGGCTGCTCGGCATCACGGCGGTGAACGCGGTCGTGCTCGCGGCCGCGGCGCGGTTCACAGCCTTGCGGGCGGGATGATCAGCGTCGGCGCGACAAACCACGCCGTCGCGAGCATCGAGGAGACCGCCGAGTTCAGCTTCCTCTTCAATAGCCCCGCTCATGGCTGCAAGCACGCGGGCGGACAACGCCCGATGAGGCAGATACAATCCACTGGTACTGGCCAATAGGGAATAGCTCCCAACCAAGACGGGCTTTATCGTATCCCCATGATTGGAAACATTTCTCAGAGAACCAATTACATTGGTGACGAAGCGAAAATTTACTTAAATAATTAAGAAAATTATTTCGGGATTATCCCATTGACGCCAAACATCTTGCCATACGCAATGTCGCCTTTGTCGCAGCGGCATTCTTGAGCGCCGCCTTCCTGGTCTGGCTCGGCGCCAACCCGCCGCACAGCTAACGCGGAGCGATCTGCGGCACGGTCCCATGCGACAAACCGCGCCCCTTTTCGCCATCAGGCTCCAACGATCGCCCTCACCGCCGCCGGCCACGAAAAGGGGCGCGCCCCTAAAGGTCCAGGACGCGCCCTAGGTCACAGGGAGGATTGCCACGATGTCACGCAATCAACTCTACCTACGCTACCGTACTGACCCCGGAAGCCGGGGCACCCGCCGGCCCGCCAAGCGGCTCAGGAGCAGCCGCTGGTGGAACCGCAGGTCTCGCACTTCAGGCAGGTGCCGTTGCGAACGAGGGTGAAGTTGCCGCACTCGCCGCAGGCATCGCCTTCGTAACCCTTGAGCCGCGCTTCGCGAAGTTGGTTGAGACGGGGATCGGCGCTGACCGCGACCGTCGCCGAGGCGGCGATGCCGCCAGCGGCCACGAACGCCGCGCCCCCTGAGATGCCGCCCGCAGCCTGAGCCGCACCCGACGCCCGCGCCGCCATCTCCGGCGCGTGGGCGGCCTTGGCGCCGCCTTGCAGGACATAGAGGTTCGAGCGCACGTAGCCGTTCGAGGTCAAGGCCATGACCTCGGGCCAGGTGGCGCCGACCGACGGCGTGACGCCTTCAAGATCGCCCTGGGCATCGCCGGCGCCGAGCGCGTCGTGCTGCAGATCGTCGACCTGCACATGGGCGAGATCGGTGCGCCCGAGATAGGAGATCGCGAGTTCGCGGAAAACGTAGTCGAGCAGCGAGGTCGACATCTTGATCGCGTCGTTGCCCTCGACGATGCCGTTCGGCTCGAAACGGGTGAAGGTGAAGGCCTCGACGAACTCCTCGAGCGGCACGCCGTATTGCAACCCGATCGAGATGGCGATGGCGAAATTGTTCATCAGGCTGCGGAAGGCGGCGCCTTCCTTGTGCATGTCGATGAAGATCTCGCCAACCCGGCCGTCGTCGTATTCGCCGGTGCGGAGATAGACCTTATGACCGCCGACCACCGCCTTCTGGGTGTAGCCCTTGCGCCGCTGCGGCAGCCGCCGCCGCCCGGCGACGTACTTCTCAACGATGCGCTCGGCGACGATGCTGGCGCGCGCCGCCGCCGGGGCCGCCGCGATCTGCTCCGCCACCTCTTCCTCGTCGTCGCCGAGAACCATG
This sequence comes from Pseudomonadota bacterium, assembly GCA_021793055.1. Lineage (GTDB taxonomy): Bacteria > Pseudomonadota > Alphaproteobacteria > Ferrovibrionales > Ferrovibrionaceae > JAJYTL01. The sequence goes on along the minus strand of JAJYTL010000143.1, from coordinate 5,872 downwards.
GCGTTCAAGGGCTGCGACAGCTTCGAACCGTCGCGGTAGAGCGCCACCGCCTTGAGGCCGAGCCGCCACGACAGCGTGTAGGCGTCGGCGCAATTCTCGATCGTCGCCACGTTCGGCATGTTGATGGTCTTCGAGATGGCGCCCGAGATGAATGGCTGCGCCGCCGCCATCATGTGGAGATGGCTTTCCGCCGACAGCGCCCGCTGGCCGTAGCGGCCGCAGGGGCTCGCGCAATCGAACACCGCGAGATGCTCGGCCTTAAGCCGCGGCGCGCCTTCGAGAGTCATGGCGCCGAGGCAGTGGATGTTCGCCGCCTCGATCTCGGCCCGGCTGAAGCCCAAGGCCGACAGCATGTCGAAGCCGATGTCGTCGAGCTCGGCGACATCGAAGCCGAGACCGCGGGTGCAGAACTCCTCGCCGAGGGTCCATTTGTTGAACGCGTAGCGGATGTCGAAGACGCCCTTCAAGGCGTTCTCCAGCGCATCCAACGCGGCCTGGCTGAAGCCTTTCTCGCGCAACACGTCCCAGTTCACGCCAGGCGCATCGGCCAGGCTGCCGTGGCCGACCGCGTAGGTGACGATGGCGGCGATGTCGGCGTCGCCGTAGCCGAGCGCGGCGAGCGCCTGCGGCACCTGCTGGTTGATGATCTTGAAATGGCCGCCGCCGGCGAGCTGCTTGAACTTGACGATGGCGTAGTCCGGCTCGATGCCAGTGGTGTCGCAATCCATCACCAGGCCGATGGTGCCGGTCGGCGCGATCACCGAGGTCTGCGCGTTGCGGTAGCCGTGCTTCTCGCCGGCCGCGAGCGCCGCGTCCCACGCCGCCGTCGCGGCGGCGATCAGCGCCGGTTCCGGGCAATTCGCGTGGTCGAGCGCGACGGGAACGACATGTAGGGCCTCATAGCCCGCCGCCTCGCCATGGGCGGCGCGGCGGTGGTTGCGGATCACCCGCAGCATCGACTCGCGGTTGGCGGCGAAGCCCGGGAACGACCCGAGCTCGGACGCCATCTCGGCCGAGGTGCTGTAGGCGGTGCCGGTCATCAGCGCGGTGATGGCGCCGCACAGCGCGCGGCCCTTGGCCGAATCGTAGGACAGGCCGAGCGACATCAGGAGGCCGCCGAGATTGGCGTAGCCGAGGCCAAGCGTGCGGAAGCGGTAGGAGAGCTCGGCGATCCGGCGCGAAGGGAATTGCGCCATCATCACCGAAATCTCGAGCACGACCGTCCACAGCCGCACCGCGTGAGTGAAGGCCGCGATATCGAAGCTGCGGTCCTCGCGGCGAAAGGTCATCAGGTTGAGCGAGGCGAGGTTGCACGCCGTGTCGTCGAGGAACATGTATTCCGAGCACGGATTCGACGCGTTGATGCGGCCGTCCGCCGGGCAGGTATGCCAGTCGTTGATGGTGGTGTCGTACTGCACGCCGGGATCGGCCGAAGCCCAGGCGGCGGCGGCGACGCGCTCCCAAAGGGCGCGGGCCTTCACCGTCTTGTGCGGCTTGCCGTCGGTGCGCCGGGTCAGCGTCCAGTCGCCGTCGCTCTCAGCGGCCGCGAGGAAGGCGTCCGAGATGCGCACTGAGTTGTTCGAGTTCTGGCCCGAGACGGTGATATAGGCCTCGCTCTGCCAGTCGGTGTCGTAGGTGCGGAAGTCGATTTCCTTGCGCCCCTGCTCGGCGAGCCGGATCACCCGCTGGATGTAGTTCTCGGGGATCATCGCCTTGCGCGCGGCGCGGATCTCCTTCTTGAGCTCGGCGTTGCGCCGCGGGTCGAAGCGGTCCGCCTCGGCGATCTCGGCCCCGTGGCAAGCCGCGATGATGGCGTTCAGGTGCTGGTGCGCGAGGCGCGAGCCCGCGACCATCGCCGCCACCTTCTGCTCCTCCACCACCTTCCAGTCGATGAAGGCCTCGATATCCGGGTGGTCGATGTCGACCGTCACCATCTTGGCGGCGCGGCGCGTGGTGCCGCCCGACTTGATGGCACCGGCGGCGCGGTCGCCAATCTTGAGAAAGCTCATCAGCCCGGACGAGCGGCCGCCGCCCGAAAGCGCCTCGCCCTCGCCGCGCAGCACCGAAAAGTTGGTGCCGGTGCCGGAGCCATATTTGAACAGCCGCGCCTCGCGCGTCCACAGATCCATGATGCCGCCGTCGTTGACGAGATCGTCGCCGACCGCCTGGATGAAGCAGGCGTGGGGCTGCGGATGCTCATAGGCCGAGCGCGACTGCACCAACTCGCCGCTCCAGGGATCGACGTAGAAGTGCCCCTGGGCGGGGCCGTCGATGCCGTAGGCCCAGTAGAGGCCGGTGTTGAACCATTGCGGCGAATTGGGCGCGCCGATCTGCAGCGCCAGCATGGCCCGCATCTCGTCGTAGAACGCCTTGGCGTCGGCCTCATCGGCGAAATAGCCGCCCTTCCAGCCCCAATAGGTCCAGGTGCCGGCCAGCCGGTCGAAGACCTCCTTCGCACTGGTCTCGCGAGTCGTGCGCTTGCCTTCGGGAAGCGTCGCCAAGGCGGCCTCGTCGGCCACGCGGCGCCACAACCAGGAGGGGACCCCCGCTTCTTCGACCGGCTTCAGGCGGGCCGGCACCCCCGCCTTGCGAAAATACTTTTGCGCCAGGATGTCGCACGCCACCTGCGACCAGTCGATCGGCACCTCCACCGCATCCATGTGGAAAACCACCGACCCGTCAGGGTTGCGGATCTCGCTCGCCGTGCGCCGAAACGCGATATTGTCGTAGGGCGAGCCGTTTTCCGTGGTGAAATGCCGCTCGATCCGCATAGTTCCCCCCCTAACTCTTGCCGCGCCAGCCGCTTTGTCGAACTTGCGTTGGGGCCGCCCACTGACACGCCCCTTGCCGGCCCGACGAAATCTAGCGCTCGCGAAACCGGTGAACACAAAATGTAGTTAAGGATGGCGACTCGGTCAACAGGAAGCTAAACCCTCGCCTGTGACAACCGTACGGCGTGGCTTCGCGCTTCGGCCTCTGGACGCGGGCAGGCTGCGGTGGCATAGTCCGGCGCGACGCCGAAATCGAGGACAAAGCCTTCGCCATGACCATCGGAACCCGTCTTTTCACCTGGGCGCGCGGCGAGCTCGTCGGCACCGACAGCCTCGGCAACCGCTACTACCGCGAGCGGGGCGGCGGCAAGCGGCGCTGGGTGTTGTACCGCGGCGCGGCCGAAGCGTCGAAAGTGCCGCCGGAATGGCATGCCTGGCTGCATCACACGGTCAACGACCTGCCGCACGAACAGCCGCCGGTGCCGTGGCAAAAGGATCATGTTCCGAATCTCACCGGAACCGCGGCCGCCTACCGGCCGCTCGGCGCGCTTGAGCGCGGCGGCCATCGCGTCGCGGCCACAGGCGACTACGAGCCCTGGCGCCCCGAATAGGGCGCCTTGCCTCACGCCTCCGGCATGGCCGCGTCCAACAAGAAAATGAGTTTTGAGAATGAAGGGTAATGTTCTCGAGACGTTGATCGGGGCCGTGGTGGTGATCGTCGCGGCATTGTTTTTGGTCTTCGCCTATTCGCAGGCCGGCATCAACCCCGAAGGGGGCTATGAACTGTCAGCGCGCTTCGACCGCGTCGGCGCGCTGAAAGTCGGCGCCGACGTGCGCATCAGCGGTATCAAGGTCGGTACTGTGGTCGCCGAGCGCCTCGATCCCAAGACCTTCGCCGCGGTGGTGCATTTCACCGTCAATCCGGACATCAAGCTGCCCGTCGACACGGCGGCGAAAATCTCCTCGGAGAGCTTGCTCGGCACCGACTATCTGTCGCTCGAGCCCGGCGGCAGCGACGAAAACCTCAAACCCGGCCAGCAGATCCGCTACACGCAAGGCGCGATCGATCTGTTGAGTCTGGTCGGCCAGGCGATCTTCAGCGCCACCGGTCACGCGCCGGCCGGCGGCAAGAGCGGCGCGCCGGCCGCGGCGCCGAAGGCGCCCGCGCTGCAACCGCCCTCGCTCGGGCCGGCGGCGCCCGCACCCGAGGCGAAATGACCGTGCCGCCCGGGACCCCGGCGCGCCATACCTGGGAGGCCGAGACCTATGCCCGCAATGCCCGCTTCGTCGCCGATCTGGCGGAGCCGGTGGTAGCGCTGCTCGCGCCGAAGCCCGGCGAGCGCATCCTCGACCTCGGCTGCGGCGATGGCGCCCTGACGGCGCGCATCAAGGCGCTCGGCGTCGAGGTCCTTGGCGTCGACAGTGCTCCCGATCTCCTCGCCGCGGCCCGCGCCCGCGGCCTCGACGTCAAGTTGATCGATGGGCAAGCTCTTGATTTTTCTTCGGAGTTCGACGCCGTATTCAGCAACGCGGCGCTCCATTGGATGCTCGATCCGGACGCGGTGATCGCCGGCGTCAAACGCGCCTTGAAGCCGGGCGGCCGCTTCGTCGGCGAGTTTGGCAGCTTCGGCAACGTGGCGACCATTCGGGTCGCCTTCCGCGCCGCTTTCGCGAAGCGGCGCATGACCATCGCCGAACCTTGGTACTTTCCCTCGGTCGCGGCCTATCGCGACCGCCTCGAGCGGGCGGGCTTCCGCGTCTCGCATATCTCTCTGGTGCCGCGCCCGACGGAACTTCCGACCGGGCTCGCGGGCTGGATCGAGACCTTCGGCGGCGGCATGCTGAAAAGCCTGCCCGAGGCGGAGCGGGCCGCCCTGGTGGCCGAGGTGAGCGAGCTGTTGCGGCCGGTTTTGCAGGACGAGCGTGGCGTTTGGGTGGCCGATTACGTGCGTCTCCGCTTCGCCGCCACGCGGAGCGCGTGAGCGCTCGGTAAACGCCGTGCGGGTCCGCAGTTTTGGACCCGCGTCAGGAAAGGCATGGCTATGACACTGCCGCGTGCCCGGCTGATCGTTCCCCTTCTTCTCGCCGTGGCGATGGCGACGTCAACCGCGACAACCGCCCGGGCGGCGCTGCGCCTCGCCACCGCCGCGGCCGGGCCGCTCGCGCCCGTCGCCGATGCCCCGATCGTCCACTCGCCCTCGCCGCTGCCGCCGCAAGGCGCCGGCCCAAGCGCGGACGCGCCGCCAACCGCGCCGCCGGGCGGGCCGGTGGCGACCGCCGCCGTGCTGCGGGGCCTGAACAAGATTACCGGCCGCGTCGTCACCATCGACGCGCCGATCGGGCAGCCGGTTCGCTTTGGCGCCTTGCAGATCGTCGCCCATACCTGCGTGCAGCGGCCGCCGACCGCGCCGCCGGACGACATCGCCTTCCTGTCGATCGACGACGTCAAGCCGGACGGCCGCCTGGTCCGCATCTTCACCGGCTGGATGTTCAAATCGAGCCCATCGCTATCGGCGTTGCAGAACCCGGTCTATGACGTCTGGGTGGAGGGCTGCAAGTTCTAGCGCGCGACAATTTCGGGTCGACGCGGCCCGAAATCACGGCTCTACGCCGTTCCAATGACGGGGATCATGCTTGCGCGCGGCGTCACCGCGCCGTGCTCAAGAGCCGGCGAGCCAGGCCTTGGCCAACTGGTGGGCGAGCGAGAGCGGCGGTGGCATGCGCGGCGTCTCGGACGTTTCGCTGCGGGCAACCATCGCCGCGACCTCGGCGCGCTCGAACCAGCGCGCCTCTTCGATCTCGGTCGGATCGATGGTGATCTTGTCGTCGCTCGCCTCGGCGATGCAGCCCAGCATCAGCGAGGACGGGAACGGCCAGGGCTGGGAAATCCGGTAGCGCACCGCGCCGACGGGGACGCCCGCCTCCTCCATGACCTCGCGGCGCACCGCCTCCTCGATGGTCTCGCCCGGCTCGACAAAGCCTGCGAGCGCCGAATAGACCCCCTTGGCGAAGCGCGGCTGACGGCCCATGAGGCAGCGGTCACCCTGCAGCACCAGCATGATCACCACCGGATCGGTGCGCGGGAAATGCTCGGCCTTGCA
>JAJYTL010000142.1 GCA_021793055.1 Pseudomonadota bacterium | reverse complement strand
GATCAGGCCCTGGCCGATGCCGCCCGCGCGGGCGGCCTGGACTTCTAAGGGAAAGGCGTAAGATGGCGCGGCCTGATAGCAACGAGCGCGCGGATAGCGAGTTCGTCGACAAGCTGGTGAGCATCAATCGCGTGGCCAAGGTGGTGAAAGGTGGTCGCCGCTTCGGATTTGCCGCGTTGGTGGTGGTTGGGGACCAGAAGGGCCGGGTCGGGTACGGCTCCGGCAAGGCGCGCGAGGTGCCGGAGGCGATCCGCAAGGCCACCGAGCGGGCGAAGCGGAACGTCATCCGCGTGCCGCTGCGGCGCGGCCGCACGCTTCACCATGACGTGGAAGGCCGTCACGGCGCCGGCAAGGTGGTGCTGCGCGCTGCCGATGCGGGAACCGGGATTATCGCCGGCGGTCCGATGCGCGCCGTGTTCGAGACCTTGGGCGTGCAGGACGTGGTGGCGAAGTCGATCGGCACCTCGAACCCGCACAACATGATCAAGGCGACGTTCGACGCGCTGCTGAATCTGATGTCGCCGCGGCACGTGGCGGCGAAGCGCGGCAAGAAGGTGGGCGAGATCATCGGCCGTCGCGACGGCGCGGAGGAATAGCATGGCGAAGGCGAAAACCAAGACCGTGCGAGTGACGCAGATTCGCAGCGCCAACAGCCGGCCGAAGGATCAGGGGCAGACGCTGGTCGGCCTCGGCCTGAACAAGTTGCATCGCAGCCGCGAGCTCGAGGATACCCCCGCCGTGCGCGGCATGATCAACAAGGTGCGCCACCTGGTGCGGGTTGAGGAGGTCGGCTGAGTCCGGCGCGATAGGGAGTTTTGCGATGAATCTCAATCAGCTAGAAGCGCGCCCCGGATCGCACAAGCGGCGCATGCGGGTGGGCCGCGGCATCGGCTCCGGCAAGGGCAAGACCTCGGGCCGGGGCGTCAAGGGGCAGAAGGCGCGCACTGGCGTCAGCATAAAGGGCTTCGAAGGCGGCCAGATGCCGCTGCATCGGCGGCTGCCGAAGCGCGGCTTCAAGAACCCGACGCGGCTGATCTATGACGTCGTCAATCTGGGGCGCATCCAGGCCGCGCTGGACGCTGGCCGGCTCGACGCGCAGGCGACCATCACCCGCGAAGGGCTGAAGGCCGCCGGGCTGATCCGCGGCCGGCGCGACGGGGTTCGGCTGCTGGCCCAGGGCGAGATCAAGACCGCTGTCACCATTGATGTCGCGGGCGCGTCGCGCGCCGCCGTCGAGGCGGTGGAAAAGGCCGGCGGCAAGGTGATTATGCCGGTACGGTCCGAAGCCGCCGCCGACGAAACCGGATCGGCCGGCTGATCCGGTCGGGAGCAGGGATCGGGAGCAGAGATAAGTATGGCCTCCGCAGCCGAACAACTGGCCGCAAGCCTTAATCTCGGTGCCTTTGCCAAGGCGACGGAGCTCAAGAAGCGCCTGTGGTTCACGCTTGGCGCGCTGGTGATCTTCCGTCTCGGCAGCTTCATTCCGTTGCCCGGGATCGATTCCTCGATCATGGCGCAGCTCTTCGCGCGCAATCAGGGCGGGCTTCTCGGCCTCTTCGACCTGTTTTCCGGCGGTGCCTTGGGGCGCATGACGATTTTCGCCCTCTCGATCCTGCCTTACATCTCGGCCTCGATTATCGTCCAGCTGATGACCTCGGTTTCGCCGCATTTCGAGGCCCTGCAGAAAGAGGGCGAGCTCGGCCGCAAGAAGCTGAACCAATACACCAAATACGGCACGCTGGTGCTCGCCATGATGCAGTCCTATGGCATCGCGGTCGGGCTCGAGGGGATGACCGCGCCGGGCGGTCTCTCGCCGGTGATCGATCCGGGCTGGTTCTTCCGTTTCACCACCGTGGTCACCCTGGTCGCCGGCACCATGTTCCTGACCTGGCTCGGCGAGCAGATCACGGCGCGCGGCGTCGGCAACGGTACCTCGCTGATCATCTATGCCGGCATCGTCGCGCGCATGCCGGTTGCCGTCGCGAACATGCTGGAGCTCGGCCGCACCGGCGCCATGTCCACCGCCTTTATCCTCTTCGTTCTCCTGATGATGGTGGTGATCATTACCTTCATCGTCTTCATGGAGCGGGCGCAGCGGCGGATCCTGGTGCAATATCCCAAGCGGCAGGTGGGCAACCGGATGATGGGCGGGGAAAGCTCGCATCTGCCGCTGAAGCTGAATACCTCGGGCGTGATTCCGCCGATCTTCGCCTCCTCGATCCTGCTCATGCCGGTGACGGTGGCGAGCTTCTCGGCCGGGCACGGCCCGGCTTGGCTCAACCGCATCACCGCCTCGTTTAGCCATTTCCAGCCGCTCTATCTCGTTCTGTACGGCGCGCTGATCATCTTCTTTACCTTTTTCTACACGGCGGTCGTCTTCAATCCGGTGGATACCGCCGACAATCTTCGGAAATACGGCGGCTTCCTGCCCGGTATCCGGCCCGGGGCGCGAACGGCAGATTATCTCGACTACGTTCTGACCCGGCTCACGGTGGTCGGCGCCCTTTATCTCGCCGTCGTTTGCCTGATCCCGGAATATTTGATATTCCACTATTCCCTGCCGTTTTACTTCGGCGGTACGTCGCTCTTGATCGTCGTGAGCGTGACGATGGATACGGTGGCGCAGATCCAATCCCACCTTCTGGCTCATCAATATGAAGGGTTGATCAAGAAGTCGAAGCTGAGGGGCGGCCGCCGGTGATCATCATTCTTCTTGGACCGCCTGGGGCCGGAAAGGGCACCCAGGCCGAGAATTTGCAGCGCAATCACGGGCTGGTGAATCTCTCCACCGGCGACATGCTGCGGGCGGCCGTGGCCTCCGGCAGCGAGATCGGGCGCAAGGCCAAAGCGGTGATGGAGCGGGGCGATCTGGTTCCGGACGAGGTCGCGGTGGCGATCGTCGCCGAGCGCCTGGCGGCCGGCCCGGGCACCGCCAAGGGCTTAATTCTGGATGGGTTTCCGCGCACCGTCGGGCAGGCCGAGGCGCTCGACCGGGTGCTGGCGGAAAAGCATCGCAAGCTCGATGCGGTGATCGAGATGCAGGTGGTGGACGAAGCGCTGGTGGCGCGGATCAGCGGGCGGTTCAGCTGCGCTAAATGCGGCGCTGCGTACCATGATACCTTCAATCGACCGAAGGTCGAGGGCAAGTGCGACGTCTGCGGTGGCGGCGAATTCACCCGCCGCGCCGACGATTCGGCCGAAACGGTCAAGGCGCGGCTCACAGTCTATCACCGCGAGACGGCGCCGCTGCTGCCCTATTATCGCGCGCGAGGTCTTTTGCGCACGGTCGACGGCATGGCGGAAATTGGCCAAGTCGCCAAGGAGATAGACGCCGTTTTGGCATCGCTTGGCCGGAGTTGACTTGTTAACGGGAATTTCTATAATCGCGCCCTCGGCGGAGGGCGCGGCGAGGCAACCGGAAGATTAGAGGGAGAGGCGCGTGGCGCGTATCGCGGGTGTTAACATCCCGACCAATAAGCGTGTCGAGATTGCTCTGACGTATATATACGGAATCGGGCGCTCGAAGGCGAAGGAGATTTGTCAGAAGGTCAATCTGACGTCAGATCGGCGGGTCAATCAATTGACCGAGGCCGAAGTGATCCAGATTCGCGAGCTTATCGATCGCCAGTATCGCGTCGAAGGCGATCTTCGCCGCGAAGTGGCGATGAATATCAAGCGCTTGATGGATCTCGGCTGCTACCGGGGACTGCGGCATCGCCGTGGCTTGCCGGTGCGCGGTCAGCGTACTCACACCAACGCGCGCACCCGCAAGGGTCCGGCGCGGCCTATCGCCGGGAAGAAGAAGTAGCGTCGGCGCTCGGTTTGACATTCAAGGAATTAGGTTAGAATGGTCCGCGAAAAAACCACGCGCGTGCGCCGCCGCGAAAAGAAGAACATCACCTCGGCCGTGGCGCATGTGAATGCGACCTTCAACAACACCATGGTCACGATTACCGACGCCCAGGGCAATACCATCGCGTGGGCCTCGGCCGGAGCGCAAGGGTTCAAGGGCTCGCGCAAGTCAACCCCTTACGCGGCGCAGGTGGCGGCGGAGAACGCCGGCCGCAAGGCGCAGGAGCATGGCGTGCGGACCCTCGAGGTGCAGGTGCGGGGCCCCGGTGCCGGCCGCGAGTCGGCGCTTCGTGCGCTGCAGGCCGTTGGCTTCAGCATCACCGCGATTCGCGACGTGACGCCCATTCCCCATAACGGTTGCCGTCCGCCGAAGCGTCGGCGTGTGTGACTTCGGGCCCGCCGCGGCCTCATTGTCGCTCTTTTGCGCGCTTCGGCGCGCCGTCTGAGAAGGACGAGGACACTGTGATTCAGAAGAACTGGACCGCTCTCATCAAACCCAACAAGCTCAATGTCGAGCATGAGGAAGAGGACGGGCACGTCGCTACTTTCACGGCTGAGCCGTTGGAGCGTGGCTTCGGCCAGACGCTCGGCAATTCGCTGCGCCGCATCCTCTTGTCGTCGTTGCAGGGAGCCGCGGTCACCTCGGTGCAGATCGACGGCGTTCTGCACGAGTTTTCCTCGGTTCCGGGCGTGCGCGAAGACGTCACCGATATCATCCTGAACATCAAGTCGCTGGCCGTCCGCATGCATGGCGAGGGGCCGCGCCGCATCACGCTCAAGGCCGAAGGCCCGGGCGAGGTGACCGCCGGCCAGATCGAGGTCGGCCACGACATCGAGATCACCAATCCCGAGCTCGTGCTCTGCACCCTCGACGACGGCGCCCGCATCCAGATGGAAATGACCGTCGACACCGGCAAGGGCTATGTGTCGGGCTATTCCAACCGGCCGGAAGACGCGCCGATCGGTTTGATCCCGGTCGACGCGCTATACAGCCCGGTGCGCCGCGTCTCCTATAAGATCGAAAACGCGCGCGCCGGCCAGGTCCTCGACTACGACAAGCTGACGCTTGAGGTCGAGACCAACGGCACGGTGAAGCCGAAGGATGCGGTGGCCTATGCCGCACGCATCATGCAGGACCAGTTGCAGCTCTTCATCAATTTCGAGGAGCCGAAGGAAGTCAAGCCGGAGGCACCTGTCGCCGAGCCGGAATTCAACCGCAACCTCCTGCGCAAGGTCGATGAACTTGAATTGTCGGTGCGCTCGGCCAATTGCCTGAAGAACGACAATATCGTCTACATCGGCGATCTCATTCAGAAGACCGAGGCGGAAATGCTGCGGACGCCGAACTTCGGCCGCAAGTCGCTGAACGAGATCAAGGAAGTTCTCGCCCAGATGGGGCTGCGGCTCGGCATGCATGTGCCGAACTGGCCGCCGGAAAATATCGACGAACTGGTCAAGCGGCTCGAAGAGCCCTACTGACCGAGAGGAAACACCGATGCGTCACGGCAAGGCTCTGCGCAAGCTCAACAAGAGAGCGTCGCACCGTAAGGCGATGTTCGCCAACATGGCGTCCTCGCTCATCAAGCACGAACAGATCACCACGACTCTGCCGAAGGCGAAGGAACTCCGGCCGATCGTCGAGCGGTTGATCACGCTCGGCAAGCGCGGCAATTTGCACGCGTTCCGGCAGGCTCATGCCTTTCTGCCCGAGGAGCGGGCGGTCAAGAAGCTGTTCGACACCCTGAGCAGCCGCTATGCCGACCGCCAAGGGGGCTATACCCGCGTGCTGCGTGCTGGCTTCCGCTATGGCGATGCCGCGCCGATGGCGGTGATCGAGCTTGTCGACCGCGATCCCGACGCCAAGGGCTTGGACTCGGGACCGAAACCGAGCGCCGAGGGCAAAGAGGGCGAGGAAGCTTTGGCCGGCTAGGGCGGCTCGCGTCGCGCCGCAGTCGTTCTTCCGGCTTTTATCGCGATCGCGCCCTCGCCAGCCGGGGAGGTGTGCGCGGTTGAGGTGGTGCGGACAAGTATGATGGCGCATTCCGCCAAAGTAGTGCTCGCGGCTGGGCTTGGCGCTTTCGCCCTGGCTGTGGTTTCGCTATGTCCCTCGGCGCTCGCGGCCGAGCGCGTGGTGCCGCAAAACCGCGAGCAGATCGAGTATTCCTACGCGCCGCTGGTGAAGAAGGTGGCGCCGGCGGTGGTCAACATCTATACCCGCCGGGTGGTGCGCGAAAACGGCGTTTCGCCCTTTGCCGGCAACCCTTTTTTCCGGCAGTTCTTCGGCAATCCGTTTCTGTTTGGAGCGCCCAGGGAGCGGATCGAGCGCTCGCTCGGCTCCGGCGTCATCCTCGATCCGGGCGGCCTGATCGTGACCAATTTCCACGTCATCAGGGGTGCCCAGGAAATTACCGTCGCGCTGTCCGACCGGCGCGAGTTTCCGGCCAAGATCGTGCTCGCCGATCCGCATGACGATCTTGCGGTGCTGCGCATCCAAGCCGGCGCGCCGCTGCCATTTCTCAAGCTTCGCAACTCGAATTCCCTTGAGGTCGGCGATCTCGTGCTGGCGATCGGCGATCCCTTCGGCGTCGGCCAGACCGTCACTTCGGGCATCATCTCGGGCCTTGGCCGCACGCTGAACGCGCGGGGGCCGGTGCAGTCCTATATCCAGACCGATGCGGCGATCAATCCGGGCAACTCGGGCGGTGCCCTGGTCACGATGGACGGGCGGCTCGCCGGCATCAATTCCGCGATCTATTCCAAGGATGGCGGCTCGCTCGGCATTGGCTTCGCGATTCCGAGCAACCTCGTCGCGGCCGTCCTCCGCAGCGCCAAGAGCGGCGGCCACATCGCGCGGCCATGGTTCGGCGCCGAGGGCCAGGAGGTCACGGCGCGGCTGGCCGAAAGCCTCGGGCTCGATCGGCCGAAAGGGGTGCTGATTTCGAGCGTCTATATGGGTGGCCCCGCGGCCGCGGCCGGGCTCAAGGTCGGCGACGTGGTGCTGTCGGTGAACGGCGAGCCGGTCGATAGCATGAGCTCGCTCCGCTTCCAGATCGAGACCCTGGAAATCGGCCATCGGGTGGCGCTTGCGGTTTGGCGCGGCCGCCAGCAGATCCCGCTTTCGCTGGAGCTCAAGCCGGCGCCGGAAATTCCGCCGCCCGATACGACGCGCCTCGCCGGCAACCAGCCGCTTGCGGGGGCGACCGTGGCCAATATGTCGCCGGCGCTGGCGCAGAATCTTGGCCTGCCGAGCGATGTCAAGGGCGTGATCGTGCTCGGCGTGGCGCCGGGCAGCGTCGCCAATCGCATTGGCCTTCAGCCGAACGACATGGTGCGCGGCTTGAACGGCACGACGGTCCAATCGGTCGCCGAGCTCAAGCGCCTGGTGCGCGCGCCGCGCCCGGAATGGCAGTTGCAGATCGAGCGCGGCGGGCGTCTCCTATCGGTGTCCATCCGAGGGTAGCGGCGATGCAAACCAGGCGTCCGCCACGGAAGACATCGGGAGGCGGTCGGGGGACGCCGGGGACGTCGCTCTTCGAGGCCGCAGGCTTGGAGCAGGCCGTCGCCCGGCCGCTGGCCGACCGGCTGCGGCCGAGCCGGCTTGCCGATGTTCTCGGCCAAGAGCATCTCCTCGGTGCCGAAGGGCCGCTCGGCCGCATGGTGCAGGCGGGCCGTCTCGCCTCGCTGATCCTGTGGGGGCCGCCCGGCAGCGGCAAGACCACCATCGCCCGTCTTCTCGCCGAGGGTACCGGCCTCGTCTTTCACCCGTTGTCCGCGGTCTTTTCCGGCGTCGCCGATCTTCGCCAGGCTTTCGAGGAGGCGCGCGCGCGCCGCGCCATGGGCCAGGGGACGTTGCTCTTCGTCGATGAAATCCATCGCTTCAATCGGGCGCAGCAGGACGGCTTTCTGCCCTACGTCGAGGACGGCACCGTGGTCTTGGTCGGGGCGACGACGGAAAATCCCTCCTTCGAGCTGAATTCGGCCTTGCTGTCTCGCTGCCAGGTGCTGGTGCTGCATCGGCTCGACGAGGCCGCGCTGGAAACCCTGCTTGCCCGCGCCGAGGCGACGGAGGGCCGCGCCGTGCCGCTCGACGCGGAAGGGCGCGCGGCGCTATGTGCCATGGCCGACGGCGACGGCCGGTTTCT
>JAJYTL010000141.1 GCA_021793055.1 Pseudomonadota bacterium | reverse complement strand
TATCTCAAGGCCGTAAGCTGCCGCGCGGCGCTGATCTTCGGCGAAAAGAGCAAGCTGGTGTCGCGCGAGACCGCGTCCTACATGTCGTCCCTGATGGGCCCGGAGGCGCCGATCGTCGAGGTTCCCGAGGCACAGCACCACGTCATGCTCGACCAACCGCTCGCCTTCGTCGCGGCGCTTCGCATGCTGCTCGAAAGTTGGATCAGGACCGAGGGACCGGGCGCCGCGCCGGCGCCGAGGATCTGAGCGCCGAAGACCTGAGCGCGGCGTGTCGAGCGCGGGCGACGGGCGTGATTTTCAGGCTTTCGGCGGCGGCGCGTGCAGGCCGCCTGCGTCGCTCGCCGTCTCGCCCTCGGGATCAAGTCCGGCGGCATTCAATGCCCGGCGCACGGCATCGACCAGGACAGCGCTGTCGAACGGCTTCTCGATCAACGCAAAGGCACCCGCCTTGCTGGCAAGACGCCGAACCCGCTCATCGATGCGCCCGGTGATGAGAACCGCCGGAAGACGTTTCCCGTCATCGGCAAGCCGGCCCAAAAGCTCGACGCCGCCGATCGTCGGCATTTCCACGTCGGCGACCAGGCAGCTGTAGGGGAGGATCGCGTAATCTGCCAGAAGCGCATCCGCCGCGTGGAATTCCACTACCTTGAAGCCATGCAGTTCGAGCAGGACCTTGATCGAGTCGCGCACAGCCGCATCGTCGTCAACGAGCAGAACGGTTTCATGAGGCGATAACTCCATATTTACGATCCGAACATGCTGTGAGGCCCGCTCATCCTGCCGTTTCTTTTCGCTCGGACACGCCATGCTGTCCTGCCAATTGCCATTACTTGATGTGAGGATAAGGTCGGCTTTGAAAGAGTTAAATAAGGGAGTGTCCTTAGGGGCTACGGCCGGGGCCGGCGCCGCCAACCCCTGAAGATTGATTCAACTCAATGTCGGGGGACCGGCCCCGTGTAATGCTTTGGCCGTTAACTGGCTGTCGGGAGAATAAATCATGTCCATTCGGACGATCATTGCAGCCGTAAGCGGTGGCAGCGCGAGCGCGGGCACGGTTGATCTGGCCTGCGACCTCGCCTCCCGCTTCAAGGCCCATGTTGAGGGGCTTCGCGTACAGATCGACCCGCGGCTGATGATCGCCGTCGGCGTCGACGATATCGGCTCGCCGCAGGCAGGGCTCGCCATCGAGGCCGCGGTCCAGGCCGAAGCCGAGGCGACGCAACGGGCGAAAAACATGTTCGAGACGGCGGTGAAGCGCCACCAGTTGCCGATCCGGGAGACGCCCCCGGCGAAGGATCCGGCGCTGCTGCAGACCGCCTCCGCCGCTTGGCGGGTCGAGGTCGGCAGGGGCACCGACAATCTGGTCTCGCGCGCCCGCATGTTCGATCTCGTGGTTCTTGGCCGGTCGGGACGGGTGATCGACGAGCCCCATTCGGATGCGATCGAGGCGGCGCTCCTCGCGACCGGCCGGCCGATCCTGATCACCCCGGAAAAGAAGCCGGAGACCATCGGCAAGTCGATCGCACTGGCGTGGAACGATTCGGCGCAATCCGCCGCCGCGCTCGGCGCCGCCTTGCCCTTCCTCGCGGCGGCGAACGAGGTGCATCTGCTCACGCTCGGCGACACCAAGGCGGAGGCCCTCGCCGCCCATCTCGGCTGGTACGGCATCGCGGCCAAGGTCCACTCGGTCTACAAGATCGAACGCGCGGGCGCCGGCGACCTGTTGCTCGCCGCCGCGCGCGAGCAAGGCGCGGACCTCCTCGTCATGGGCGGCTATGGCCATTCGCCGTGGCGGGAGATGCTGTTCGGTGGCGCCACGCGCCACATCGTGAGCGTAAGCCGCCTGCCGCTGTTGCTCGCGCACTGAGGGCTTCGCGGGGCCGAACGTCCGGTGTGACCAAAGCCTGTGAACGTGTCCCGCGCTGGCGGCGTGTTCACGGGCCAGGTCACGCATCTGGCCGCGGACCGGCACTCCGCTTCAAAGCGCGTCCGTCGCCCTGGCCTTCCGCCCGCCGCCCGACGACGTCAAATCACGACCACACCACGGCGCTCCGTCGCGGCGCGGCCGGGGAGCACGCCCTGGGGAGAACCCCGGTCCGGGCGTAGACCACCGACAGGGCCGGCGCCGGCCGAGCAGGAAGGCTAGCGCCGGGTTTGCCTTGCGGCCTCAGGCGGCTCGAACCTCGTGACGATGGGAAGAACGAAGGATGGGCCGAGCCCCGAAGCCAGGGCTGGCGAAAACGCGACCACCCGTTTCCGGCATGTCGCCGCCTTCGGCCAAGTTGGCCAACGCGTCACGATCGAGGATCGTGATCAACCCCGCCGTTTCGAGCGCGATCCAGCCGCGGTTCTTTAGGCGCGTAAACGTGCGGCTTACGGTTTCCGTGGTGAGACCGAGGTAGTCGGCGATGTCGGTCCGCGTCATCGGCAGGTCGATGGTGCGGCCGTTACGGTCTCGGCTAAGCTCGCGGTCCGACAGCATGAGCACGAAGGAGGCGATCTTCTCGTCGGCGCTTTTGCGCCCGAGCAACACCATCTGCGTCTGCGCCGCCGCAAGCTCGGTCGACGCCAGGGCGAGAAAATGCCGCGCCATGGCCGGGCGCTCGTCGAGCAAGCGCTCGAACTGCTGGCGCGGCAACCGATGGAGCCGCACCTCGCCCAAGGCCTCCGCGCTATAGCTGTAATCAGGCGCGAAGGTGAGGCCGAGAAGATCCCCCGCGAACAGGAAGCCCGTAATCTGGCGCCGCCCGTCCAGCATCAGCTTGTAGATTTTAACCGCGCCCTCGCCGATGATGGCGAAGCGCGACGCAGGCTCTCCCTCGTTCAGCAGGGTTTGGCCGGCGCTGAAATGCTGCGACACCGCGATCTTCGTCATATAGCCGATATCTTCGGCCAGAATCGCAGCGCAAACATTCGCGGCTTGCCGCTCGCCCGAAAGGAGGCCCTGCGCCCCGCCGTTCGGGGCTTTCGCGGCAGAATAGCTTGTCGAGAACATGGCACGCGACATCGCATCCCTCCTTTTTTTTTCGCTGGCCCAGTTCGGATCAGCGACGAAGGCAGCATCGCGCGTCTTCCCCACCGCCGGAATTCGGTTTTGTACTTAAGGAAATCTCCCTACGGGATTCCACGTAAGACGAGGCGCGCCGCGATCCGCTGGCGACGGCCAACTGGGCGGCAAGAAGAACGGCCGCCGGAGCCCTGCGGTCGAAGAACTTAGGCCTTGGCCGCGGCTCGGATGACCCACCGAAGCAATGGCATCTGGTTTGTCGGCAAAGCCGTGAGCACCCTCGTAGCGAAGGCAACCTCTAGTGTCCGGCCCGATCTTCGGCGCCAACCGGCTTGCCGGCGCGCCAGCGGTAACGCATGGGCCGCGCGGGCCGGTCTCATGCCGCCTGCCGCCTTGCTCGTGCTTGACATTTCGTGCCGCGCCAGATAGATGTTCGATCTAAGAACATTTGTTTGTAATAGGAACAAAATCAAAGATGGCAGACGCCGCCGTCAAAACGAAAAATACGCCGGATTTTGTGCAATCGCTCGCGCGCGGGCTTGCCGTGATCGAGGCCTTTTCAAACGAGCGGCGCGAGTTGACCTTAAGCGATGTCGCGGTTCGCACCGGCCTGACACGGGCCACGGCGCGGCGCTTCCTGCACACCCTGCGCGACCTCGGCTATGTCGGGTTCGACGGCAAGTATTTCGGCTTGAAGCCGCGTGTTCTTTGTCTCGGCTACGCCTATCTCTCGTCGATGAACATCGCCGAGATCGCGGAGCCCTTTATGGAGCGCGTGGTCAGCGAGCTGCACGAGAGCTGCTCGGCTTCGGTGTTGGACGGGAGCGACGTCGTTTACGTGGTCCGCGTACCGACCAAGCGCATCATGACCATCGCGCTCACGGTCGGCAGCCGCCTTCCCGCCTATGCCACCTCAATGGGCCGCGTGCTTCTCGCCAGCCTGTCGCCGGCCCATCTCGACGCGTATTTCCGCGCCGCCACCTTGAAACGGTGGACGCCCCATACCGTGGTGGACGAAGGCGAGATCCGGCGCATTCTGGCGGAGGTCGCCAAGCAGCAATACGCGGTTCTGGATCAGGAACTCGAAGAGGGGCTGCGCTCGATCGCGGTGCCGATCCGCGACTACAAAAAGCAAGTGGTCGCGGCAATCAACTGCTCGACCCACACCAACCGCACCAGCGCCGAAGACCTCGCGACCCGTTTCCTGCCGGTGCTGCGCGAGGCCGCAGCCTCGATTTCGCACGCGCTCAGCGGCCGCTGATCGGCCTCAGGACGCCTCCAGCCCCTGCATGGCGAGCAACGTCAAGGCGGAGACCTCGATAAAGCGGAAACCGATTTCGCCCGCGGCGTCGCGGCGAACCACCTCGGCGGTGAACTGACCCGGCCCTTCGCTGCCGATCGCCTCGATCGTCCCGGCGAAAAAATCCCCCACCGCCAACGCCGTCCGGGCAGCATTGATGCGGGCTCCGCTGGCCGACCAGTCCAGGGTTTCGTAAGCTTTCCCCTCGACCCACAGACGCAGCGGTCGGTGGCACACCCGAGGATGCCGCCTACGGTCAAACCACCGGACCCAGCGGCGGATCACGCCTGGGAGAACCGCGCCCTCTTGTGTTTCGAGCGACATCCGCGGATCATCGCCGGCAGTGTCTTAACAATACGTCAAAACAATACGTCAAGCCACGGCCGGAGTTTCGGAAACCGACGATTAACCGTCTTCGGTATAAAGCACGCTGGTGACGCCAAGGAGCGTGCTGACCCCGGCCGGCGTCCAGGCCGCGAGCAAAACCGGAATGCTGCCGACGCGACCGAGTTCGAAAACGAGGCTCGACAGAAAGTACAGAACGAAACCGGCGATCACGCCGCCGGACAAAAGCACCCCGATGCCGCCCTGGCGCGAGAGCCGGAGCGAAAACGCCGTAGCGATCAAGACCATGGCGACCAGCAGCAACGGCAGCGACATCAATTCGTTCCACCGCAGCTGATGGCGCACGGCGGAAAAGCCGTTCCGCTGCAGCATATGGATGAATCCGGGCAAACGCCAAAAGGAAAGCGAGCCTGGCGCGGCGAAGCTGTCCTCGATCTGGCTTAAGGTCAGGGCGGTTGGCAACCGATAGTCCGGATAGAGTTTGCCCGGCTCGCCGGGCAGCATGACCCGCGCATTCTTGAGTTCCCAATACCCGAATTTCAGAACCGCTGCCGCGGCATCGATCCGGCCGGCGAACTGATCCTGGCCATGAAACAGGAAGATGGTCACGTCCGACAGGTCGCGGCCGTTGTCGGCGGCGCGCAGCGCATGCACCACCGAACCGCCGCTCGGCCCCACCTCACGCAGCCAGAGGCCGTTCTCTGACACCGAAAGCAGGCTAGTCTTCCCTTGGAAATAGCGTGCTTCGAGCTGCTGGAAATGCGCCGTCATGGCGGTTGAGATGGGGTTGAACACGGTCACCGTGACAACCCCGATGAGCGCCGCCAACACCAAGCCCGGCAGCAGGAACTGCCAAACCGAAATGCCTGCGGCGCGCGCCACCACGAGTTCCTGATTGCGGGTCAGGCGGGTCAGCGTCAGCATACTGCCGAAAAGCACCGCAAACGACATCAGACGCAAGGCGAGCGACGGCAGCTCGAGCAGCGACATCTCGAGAACGACGCCGAAGCCGATTTGCGAATGCCCGGAAGCCCGACGCAAAATCTCGACGAAATCGGCGCTCTGCGCCACCACCACCAAGGCGGCGAAAACGACCAGGATGCCGGAAAAGAACTGGCGCGCCATATAAAACGAAAACGTTCGCGACAAATACATGGCGACTGCTCTCCGCCCTCGGGCGAGATCGAACCTCCATGATTCGACCTCACATCTCTCTGGATCAAACGATTAACGTTTCGATAACTTGGCGCGTGGCATGCATGCGCGGCGGGCGCTCTCCCGGCATTGCGCCGCGCACGTCCAACGCGTCGCGGCCAAGAATAGCGGAATAGCGACAATCCGCCACTCCTTCGCACCGCGACCGGTCCTCGCCGGTCCGTCGGCGAGGACGGGCCGGCGGATTTCCGCAACGGCCAACTTTGTTTGTCATCCCGGCGTAGGTATTTGGTCATTTCCTCGTGTTTGTGTTACATATTGCGGCGCTATCGTCGCGTCCCGAACGGCCCCGGTGGGGCGGCCTAAGTTGATGAGGAGGGGGAGTGGATGCGAAAGGTTATCGGTTTTTTTGCCTTAGCCGGCCTGATCTCGTTGCCTTTGATCGCAGGCCTCGCGGTTTCCGTCGCGACAAGCCCACGGAATCATTTCCAAGCCGCGCAAACCAGCGGCCGTCCCGATCTGCGGAGCGCGCCGGCGCTTAAGGTGCCGGCGCAAAGCCGCTAGCGCAGGGCCCCCCCGCTCGAAGCCGAAGCCATCGCGTCGTCGTCGCGCCGGGCTTGCGACCGCCCGCCGGCCGGCCTTGCGAGCTTGCCTCAGGCGGATATCTGAAGCGCCGTGGCCGCGCCCGCCGACCCTGTGCTCTTCGCCCAGTCGACCCACTCGCTCAGCACGATCAGCGTCCACAGCGCCCGCGCGTGGTCGGCACGAAAGGCGCGATGATCGTCGAAGAGCGCCAGGGCAACCGCCGGGTCGAGGCCGGCGTCCTTCAGGCGCTCCGCGCCAAGCGCCGCCGCGGCCCAGTCCGCGAGAGGCCCCCGCAGCCAGCCACCAAGCGGCACCGAGAGACCGCGCTTGCGCCGATAGACGATGTTGCGCGGCAGGTATTTCAGCGCGTAGCGCTTGAGGAACGCCTTGGTGGTCACGCCGCGGACGCGCTCTGAGCGCGGCAGGCCGGCCGCGAATTCCATCACCTCGCGATCGAGGAACGGGGCGCGCAGCTCGACCGCCGAGCTCATGCTGGCTCGGTCGGCCTTGGTCAGAAGCCCTTCGGCGAGCAGGGTCTCGAGATCGTGCTGCTGCACGCGATCGAGAATCTCGCCCGCCGCCGGAACCATCGCCACCGGATCGGGCGGCGCCACGCCGAGGCGCCGCAAAAGCTCGGGCGCGATGGTCGAGGTCCACAGCAAGTGGCGGGAAAAGCCGTCCGCCGTGTCGGCGTCGACGAACCGCCGCAAAAGGTAGGACAGCGTGACCTTCTTTTCGCTCGGCGGCAAACGGCCGACTAAATTCCGCATGCCGGCGCGCAAACCCGCCGGCAGCCGCCGGTAGCCCTCGCCGAGAACGGCGCCGATATAGGTCGGATAGCCGCCAAAAAGCTCATCCGCCCCTTCGCCCACCAGGATCAAGGGAACGTCCTTGCCGGCACGGTGCGCAAGCAAGGCGGTCGGGATCCAGGCCGGATCGGCGAGCGGCTCGCCGACCAGGCGGATCAACTTCCTGAGCTCGTCGGGGAAGGCCTCGGCCTCGACCCAGACCGGAACCGGCTCGATATCGAGACGGCGCGCGACCTCAAGGGCATAGTCGCCCTCGTCGTACGAACTCTCGCGAAACCGCAGCGTATAGGACCTCATCGGCACGTCGGGCATGAGGTCGCGCGCCACGGCCGCAACGAGGGAGGAATCGACGCCGCCGCTGATGAAGAGACCGAACGGCACGTCGACGTCGCTCTGGCGCTCCACCGCGCCGCGAAAAACGCGATCGAAGGCCTCGAGCGCCGGCGGCCGTTTCGACCGTTCCACGATACCCCAGCGCCAGTAGCGCTGCCGTCTGACGCCGCCCGCGTCGATGGTGACGATTTCGGCCGGCCGTACCTTCTCGACCGCGGCGAACGGGCTTGTCGGCGCGACAAAGACGCCGAAACGCATATAGCCGGCAAGCGCCGCACGATCGAAGGCAAACGGCGCCCGCGCGCCGCCGGCGAGGGCGGCGATTTCGGTGGCGAAGCTCCCCTCCTCGCCATCGTGGGTAAAGAAGAGCGGCCGCTCGCCCGCGCGGTCGCGCGCGAGAATCAGACGCTCCGCCGCCGGGTCCCAAAGCGCCAGCGCGAAGGCCCCGGCGAGGCGCTCGACGAAGG
>JAJYTL010000140.1 GCA_021793055.1 Pseudomonadota bacterium | reverse complement strand
CGCGGCGCAAGGACGGCATCGTTGTTTTTGACCGCAGCACTTATCCTGGCCGGTGGCAGCTGGCGCATCTCGCTAAAACGACGGGAGAAGAAGTCGTTTAAGTCGGTCGCAGCCTATTGCTCAGTGGAAACCACTCGTGGCCGTACCTTGGCACCTTCCTTGGTGCCGGAAATAGGCTCTTTGTGGCCTATCCGACCGCGATCCACATAATGCTGTAGACCCATTACCACGAGATGTCTAATTACCTCGGCTCTATCTCCGCCAACTTCTTTTTGATCAATTAATTCCTGCAAAAGATCCATCGCCCCGGAAGGGAGCGAAAAGCTAAGCGCCCTGTTCTTTGCGTCGTCAGTCTTCCTAGGCATCGTGCCGCTATGATAGCAGCGAGTCTTCTAAGAGTCTTCTACCGCCCATAGAAGCATGTTGACCGCCATCATCAATATGTGGCAGTATCTCAAAAAGAAAGCGGGCGGCCCGAAGACCGCCCGCCCCACTCTGGTACTAGGCCTACCTGCCAGTAGGCCAACTACGGTGATGGGAGCGAACCTGCTCCCATTTTCCGTATCTTAACCGCAGGAATTCTCGCACAAACACGAGAAGTCCTGACGGCATCTCAGCCACGACATTGTTCATGATCGTGTCCTTCTACCGATGACAGGCTGGGCCTGCCCCCTGGGGCACCCCATGTACCCCGCGTCCCATTCAGGGCATGGCGGAGCCAGGGCTTCGGCAAAAGGCGATGAATCACTTCGCCATCACTAGATAGACAATAGAATTTGGGACTCGTCAACCGGAGTCGGCACACGATCTAGGGGATATCGGGGATAACTCACAAAATCTGGCTTTTTGTCTCTTGGTGAGACAGCGGCATAATTCCGCCTATTTGCCGATGCAGAAGTCGCGGAAGATGACGTCAAGGACGTCCTCGACGTCGACGCGGCCGGTGATGCGGCCGAGCGCCCGCGTGGCAAGGCGAAGCTCCTCTGCCGCAAGCTCGGCTCCGGCCTCGGGCGCGGCGAGAAAGCGCTCCAGCGCGGCCAGGCTGTCCTCCAGCGCGGCGCGGTGGCGGGTGCGGGTCAAGGCCGGCGCCGGCCCGGTCGCGAGGCGCGCCGCCACCATCTCCGTCAAGGCGGCGACAAACCTCTCGCGACCCTGGCCGCTCTTGATCGAAAGCGGATAGACCGGCCGGTCGTTATAGGTCGCGGGCGCGCGCGGCGGCCGCAGATCGGTCTTGTTCAGCACCAGGAGGCTGTCGTCGTCGGCGAGCGCCGCGAGCTCGCCCGGGAGCGCCGGCCAATCCGCCGCTTCGAGAACCAGTATCTTGACGTCGGCGCGCTCGGCGCGCTCAAGCGCGCGGCGGATGCCCTCGGCCTCGATCTGCTCCGCTGCCTCGCGCAGCCCGGCGGTATCGGCCAGCACGACGGGAAAGCCGCCGAGGTCGAGATGCGCCTCGACTATATCCCGCGTGGTGCCGGGCACGGTCGAGACGATCGCCGCCTCGCGCCGCGCCAGCATGTTGAGAAGGCTCGATTTGCCGGCGTTCGGCGGGCCGAGGATGACGATCTCAAGCCCATCCCGCAGCCGCTCGCCGCGGTGCCGATCGGCGAGATGCGCGGCGATCTCATCGCGGAGCCCGGCGACGGCGGTGCGCGCGGCGGCCGCCAGCGCCGCCGGCAGGTCCTCCTCGGCGAAATCGATCTCGGCCTCGAAATGGGCGAGCGCCTGCACCAGACGCGCCCGCCAGCCGTCGTAAAGCGCGCGCAAGCCGCCCGCCATCTGGCGCAGCGATTGGCGGCGTTGCGCCTCGGTCTCGGCGGCGACCAGATCGGCGAGGCCCTCGGCCGCGGTGAGGTCCATCTTGCCGTTCTCGAAGGCGCGGCGGGAAAACTCGCCGGGCTCCGCCGGGCGCAGCCCAGGTAGGGCGGCAAGCGCGGCCAGCAGCGCCTGCATCACCGCCAGCCCGCCGTGGACGTGGAACTCGGCCACATCCTCGCCGGTGAAGCTCGCGGGGCTGGGAAACCAGATCGCGAGGCCATGATCGATGACGTCGTCATCGGGCGTCGCCTCAGGCACTGCATCGCCGGCGGGGCGGGGCCGCGCGAGCCGCGCCATCGTCGCGCGCCGCGGCGCCGGCAACTCGGCGCGGCCGCTCAGGCGGCAAAGCGCCGCGCCGGCCTTGGGTCCGGAGACCCGCACCACGGCGATGCCGCCCCGGCCGGCGCCGGACGCCACGGCGAAAATGGTCTCGGCGAACCCCGCAGCGTCGCTCATGGCCTGGCGCCGCCCGCTCGCGCTCAGCCCTTCTTTTTTTCGCCGTGGCCTTCGCTTCCCGAGCCCGGCGACATAAACTGCGACCAGAAGGCCTTCTGTATCTGCTCCATGCCGCCGATCGAGGCCGGGAACCAGGTGCGGAGCAGGGCTTCCGGCTCCATCGCCTCCATCGCCTGGGTCATGCGCTCCTCGAGGCGGCCGACCATGGTCTTGTAGAGGTCTTCGAGATCGGGGAGTCCGAGAAAGGCTCTTGCTTCTTGCGGGGTGCAATCAATATCGAAGGTAATCTTCATGCCGTTCTCCCGCGTCGTGATCAACCGGCCGTCATCATAGCGTAAAGCGCGCGGCGCGGCAGCGGCAACCGCCGCCGGCGCGCGCCGTCTTCGCCCGTTGCCATCGCCGTCGCTACCGAACGAGGTTCTTTGCCATGACGCTTGCGTTCTCGCGTAACAATCTCGACCGCGAAACCAGCCCCTATCTGCTGCAGCACAAGGACAACCCGGTGCATTGGCAGGCCTGGCGGCCCGAGGTGCTGGCGGCGGCCAAGGCGGCGAAGCGGCCGATCCTCTTGAGCGTCGGCTATGCCGCCTGCCATTGGTGCCACGTCATGGCGCACGACAGCTTCGAGGATCCGGCAACCGCCGAGGTGATGAACACGCTCTTCGTCAACATCAAGGTCGACCGCGAGGAGCGGCCGGATATCGACGCCATCTACCAGACCGCCCTGCAGCTTCTCGGCGAGCAGGGCGGCTGGCCGCTCACCATGTTCCTCGATTGCGACGGCGCGCCGTTCTGGGGCGGCACTTATTTTCCGAAGGAGCAGAAATACGGCCGCCCGGCCTTCGCCGACCTGCTGCGCCGCGTCGCCGAGGTCTATGCCACCGACGGCGACACCGTGGCGAAGAACCGCGCCACGCTGATGGACGCCTTGGCGCGCATCGGGCAAAAGCCGGCGGAGGCCGCACCGCCCCTGAGCGCCGAGCTTCTCGACCGCATGGCCGAGCGCATCGGCCACGAGATCGATCCGGTTTTCGGCGGCATCGGTCAGGCGCCGAAATTCCCCCAGACCGGGCTTCTCGAAGTGCTGTGGCGCGCCTATCTCCGCACCGGCAAGCGCGATCTCCGCGACGCGGTGGTGATCACCCTGACCCAGATGTCGCAGGGCGGCATCTACGATCATTTGGGCGGCGGCTATGCGCGCTATGCCACCGACGCGCGCTGGCTGGTGCCGCATTTCGAGAAGATGCTCTACGACAACGCGCTCCTGATCGACCTCCTGGCGCTGGTGCAGCCCGAGGTCAAAAGCCCGCTGTTCGATCAGCGCCTGCGCGAGACAATCGGCTGGGTGCTGTGGGAGATGACCACCGAGGGCGGCGGCTTCGCCGCCAGCTTCGACGCCGATTCCGAAGGCGAGGAGGGCAAGTTCTATACCTGGAGCGCGGCCGAGATCGACGCGCTGCTCGGCCCCGGCGCGCATATCTTCAAGGCCCATTACGACGTCACGCCGGCGGGAAATTTCGAGGGCCGCAACATCCTCAACCGCTCGCAAAAGCCGGCCCTCGGCACGGCGGATCAGGAAGCCGCGCTGGCCGAGATGCGGGCGACGCTCGCCAATGCCCGCGAGCGCCGCGTCAAGCCCGGCTGGGACGACAAGGTCCTCGCCGATTGGAACGGGCTGATGATCGCCGCCCTGGTTCGCGCCAGCCAACTCTTGCACGAAGCCGATTGGCTGCTCGCCGCGATCCGCGCCTTCGCCTTCATCGAGAGCGAGATGATCGTCGACGGCCGGCTCCGCCACAGCTGGCGCGAGGGCAGGGCGCAACACGCGGCGCTGCTCGACGACTATGCCAATCTGGCGCGCGCCGCGCTCGCCTTGTTCGAAGCCACCGGCGAGAGCGCCTATCTCGCGCGCGCCGAGGGCTTTGTGGAAATTCTCGACCGTCACTATTGGGACCCGCGGCAGGGCGGTTATTTCCTCACCGCCGACGACGCGGAGGGCCTGATCGCGCGCACCCGCCAGATCGCCGACAACGCGACCCCGGCCGGCAACGCCACCATGCTCGAAGTCTTGGCGCGCCTGCAGGCGCTCACCGGCAAGGACGGCTATGGCGCGCGCGCGGCGGCCCTGATCGAGGCCTTCGCCGGCGAGCTCGCGCGGAACTTCTTTCCGCTCGGCGCCTTTCTCAACGCCATCGACCTGTATCTCAATCCGCTGCAGGTGGTGATTCTCGGCCGCCGCGGCGATCCCGACACCGACGAGCTGACGCGGGCGCTCGGCTCGGCCTCGCTCGCGAACCTGATTCTGAGTGTGATCGAAAGCAGCGATGAGCTGCCGCCCGGCCATCCCGCCGCCGGCAAGACCAAGATCGACGGCAAGCCCACCGCCTACGTCTGCATCGGTCAGACCTGCTCGCTACCGGTCGCCGGCGCCGAGAAGCTCAAGCGGGAACTGCCGCAACCATGAGTGCGAGCCGGTGACGGAACCGGCGGCCAAGGCCGCGACAGAGGCCAAGACCGAAGGCACCGGCGCCGTCCTTCACCACGGCGTCGCGACGCCGATCGGGCTTCTCGTGCTGGCTGAGCGCCGGGGGCGCATTATCGCGCTCGATTGGGCGAAGAGGGAAATCGCCAGCGGCCGGGCCGCGCCGACGCCGCTCCTCGACGCGGCGGCGGCGCAGATCGGCGCCTATTTCGCGAAGACCCGGCGCGCCTTCGATCTGCCGCTCGATCCGCAGGGCAGCGCCTTCCAGAAAAGCGCTTGGGCCCGGCTTTGCCAAATCCCCTGGGGCGAGACCTTGACCTATGGCGAGATGGCGGCGGCGGTCGGCGGCAGCGCGCGGGCGATCGGCACCGTCATGGGCGCCAACCCGATTCCGATCATCATTCCCTGTCATCGCGTGGTCGCCGCCGCGGGCCGGCTCGGCGGCTATAGCGGCGGCCGCGGCCCGGCTACCAAGCTGCATCTCCTGCGTCACGAGGGCGCGCTGCTGCTCTAGCGCCCGATGATTTCGCGCCGCATCGATGCGAACTCATGTCCGTGCGCGGTTCCGATAATCTGGCGCCGGGTCTTGTCCGAGAAGCGGACCCGCTTTTCGGGAACGCAAGCTACTCGCGCAGATCGTCCCAGAATTCGCGCACGCGGGCGAAAAACCCCTCCGATTCCGGATGGGTTTCCTTGGAGCCCGCCTTGTGGAATTGCTGCAGAAGCTCGCGCTGCTCGCGCGACAGATTCATCGGCGTCTCGACCATGACCTCGATGAACATGTCGCCGAGGCCATGGCCATGGCCGCGGATCGCTGGCATGCCCTTGCCCTTGAGGCGGAACTGGCGTCCGGTCTGGGTGCCGGCGGGCAGCGTGAGGCGCGCCGTCTTGCCCTCGATCGTCGGCACGTCGATGCTGCCGCCGAGCGCCGCCGTCACCATCGGGATCGGCACCCGGCATTGCAGGTTCATGCCGTCGCGGCGGAAGAAGCGGTGCGGCGCCACCGACAAGAAGATATAGAGATCGCCCGCCGGACCGCCGCGAAAGCCGGCTTCGCCCTCGCCGGCAAGGCGGATGCGGGTGCCGTCCTCGACCCCGGCCGGGATGTTGACCAGCAGCGTGCGCTCGTTCTGCGCCCGGCCCGAGCCACCGCAGGTACGGCAGGGATTTTCGATGATGCGGCCGACGCCGTTGCAGGTGCCGCAGGTGCGCTCGACGGTGAAGAAGCCCTGATGCGCGCGCACGCGGCCGGAGCCGCGGCAATTCGGGCACACCGTCGGCTTGCTGTCGGCGGCGGCGCCGGCGCCGTGGCAGTCCTCGCAGACGGTCAGGGTCGGCACGCGGATCTTGGTGCTCTTGCCGTTGAAGGCGTCCTCGAGCGTGATCTCCATGTTGTAGCGGAGATCGGCGCCGCGGTTGTTGTTGCCGCGCGCCCGCCCGCCCATGAACTCGCCGAACAGATCGTCGAAGACATCGGCGAAGGAAGAGGTGAAGTCGAAGCCGCCGGCGCGCCCGCCAGCGCCCTGGGCGAAGGCGGCGTGGCCGAACTGGTCGTAGGCGGCGCGGCGCTGGTCGTCCTTCAAGACCTCATAGGCCTCGCTGACTTCCTTGAAGCGCCGCTCGGCGTCGGGATTGTCCGGATTGCGGTCCGGATGGAATTTCATCGCGAGCTTGCGATAGGCCCGCTTCAGGTCGTCGGCGCTCGCGGACCGATCCACCCCGAGGGTCTCGTAATAATCCTGCTTCGCCATACCTGCTTCCCGCACGCCCGCACCGACACCGCAGCGCTACCGACCGTTGAAACGACCCCCCGTCGGCAGATGTCCGGACGCTCCCCCATGTCTCAGAACTTGCGCCGGCGGCGGCCGGCGCCAGCGATCGTACCTTAAACGGCCAGGGGCGGCCGGCGCCCGATCTGGACACCGGCCGCCCGCAAAGGCCGATCGGTTTAGGCGGAGGTCCCCTTCTTCTTGTTCTCGTCGACCTCCTCGAAGTCGGCATCGACCACGTTGTCGTGGCTGCCGTCCGCGGCGCCGGCTTCCGGCCCGGCGGCTTCCGGGCCGCCTTGCGCCCCGGCCTGCGCGCCCGCCTGATCCTTATAGAGTGCCTCGCCGATCTTCATCGCCGATTGCGCGAGCGCCTGGGTCTTCTCCTGGATCGCGGTCACGTTCTCGCCTTCCATCGCCGTGCGCAGCGCGGCGATATCGGCGTTGATCTTGTCGCGGTCAGCGCCGGCGGCCTTGTCGCCGGCCTCGGCCAGGCTCTTCTCGGTCGAGTGGATCAGTGCGTCGGCATGGTTGCGTGCCTCCACCAGCTCGCGCCGCTTCTTGTCCTCGCTCGCGTATTGTTCCGCGTCCTTGACCATCTTCTCGATGTCGCCCTCGGAGAGACCGCCCGAGGCCTGGATGCGGATCTGCTGCTCGCGGCCGGTGCCCTTGTCCTTGGCCGAGACCTGAACGATGCCGTTGGCGTCGATGTCGAAGGTGACCTCGATCTGCGGCGTGCCGCGCGGCGCCGGCGGAATGCCGACGAGATCGAACTGGCCGAGGAGTTTGTTGTCGGCGGCCATCTCGCGCTCGCCCTGGAAGACGCGGATGGTGACCGCGCTCTGTCCGTCCTCGGCGGTGGAGAAGACCTGTCCCTTGCGCGTCGGGATCGTGGTGTTGCGCTCGATCAGGCGGGTGAACACGCCGCCCAAGGTCTCGATGCCGAGCGAGAGCGGGGTGACGTCGAGCAGCAGCACGTCCTTGACGTCGCCTTGCAGCACCGCCGCCTGGATCGCGGCGCCGATCGCCACCACTTCGTCCGGGTTGACGCCCTGGTGCGGATCGCGGCCGAAGAAGGTCTTCACCGTCTCCAGCACCTTCGGCATGCGGGTCATGCCGCCGACCAGCACCACCTCGTCGATGTCGCCGGCCGACAGCCCGGCGTCCTTCAAGGCGGCGCGGCAGGGCGGAATGGTGCGCGCGATCAGATCGCCGACCAGCGCCTCGAGCTTGGCCCGGGTCAGCTTCATGGTGAGATGCTTCGGCCCGGTCTGGTCGGCGGTGATGAAGGGCAGGTTGATCTCGGTCTGCATGGTCGAGGAAAGCTCGATCTTCGCCTTCTCCGCCGCCTCCTTCAGGCGCTGCAGGGCAAGCCGGTCCTTGCGCAGATCGATGCCGTTTTCCTTCTGGAACTCGGTCGCGAGATAGTCCACCAGGAGAAGATCGAAGTCCTCGCCGCCGAGGAAGGTGTCGCCGTTGGTCGCCTTGACCTCGAACACGCCGTCGCCGATCTCCAGAAT
>JAJYTL010000139.1 GCA_021793055.1 Pseudomonadota bacterium | reverse complement strand
GAAAAATTCATCCGCCAGCCGCCTTGCGGCAAGCTTGGAGAAGGAAAATATCAACCGCGACCGAGGGCAGCGATCACCGTCGCGGACAGAGCTGCCACGCCCCCCGATCGATGCGATCCCAGACGGCGACGGCTGCCAGAAACGGTTCTCGTGGACCTTATTAAGGGAGCAATAGCGATGCGTAAGTTGGTTCCTTTCGCGGCCGCGCTCTGCGCCGGCCTCTTTCTTGCCGGCGCAACCGCCCTGGCGGCCGGCGGGCCAAGCGGCCATCAAGCCGGCCAATGCAAGTCCCTCTTGTCGCAGTTCAAGCAGGAAGCGCCCGCAAAGGGCCATTCCGCGGCCTGGACCCTTTGGGCGGCGGCCAATGAATCCTGCCAGATCGGCCGCTACAACGCCGGCATCAAGACGGTAACCAAGGCGATGCAGCAGGTCGGGCTTCACCCGAAGGTCTAAATCTGCTTGGCTAGCGCCCCCGGGAATCCAACCGCGTAGCCGGTCCCGGGGGCGTGGCCGGTTGCCATGACAGCCGCTCGCGATCTCCATCGGCCTGTGGCATGAGGGGCGGCATGATCAAACGGATCGGCATCATCGGCGGCGGCGCCTGGGGCACCGCGCTCGCATGCGCGGTCGCGGGTGCCGGTGCCGGCGCTGACCACGATATCCTGCTCTGGGCGCGGGAGACCGAGGTCGTTCAGGCAATCCAGGCGGACCATCGCAATCCGCTGTTCCTGCCGGGCGTCACCCTTCCCGCAGCGGTGCGGGCCACCGGCGACCTCACCGAGGCGGCAGCGGCCGACGCCCTTCTTCTCGTGGTTCCGGCGCAGCATTTCCGCCATCTGGCGCGCCGTCTCGGGCCGCATCTCCCATCCGGCGTTCCGCTCGTGATCTGCGCCAAGGGCATCGAACAGGAAAGCGGCGCGCTGATGAGCGAGATCGTCGCGGCGGAACTTCCGGCGGCGCGCGTCGCCGTCCTGTCCGGTCCGACCTTCGCCATCGAGGTGGCGCAGGGCCTGCCCACCGCCGTGACCCTGGCGGCGCAAGATTCCGCCCTCGGCGCGAAACTGGTCCAGGCCCTCGGCCGGCCCACCTTCCGCCCCTATCTCTCGGACGACCCCATCGGCGCCGAGATTGGCGGCGCCGTCAAGAACGTGCTCGCCATCGCTTGCGGCATCGTGCAGGGCCGCGAGCTTGGCGACAACGCCCGCGCCGCACTGATCACCCGCGGCCTGGCCGAAATTCTCCGCCTCGGCCGCGCCAAAGGCGCCCACGCCGAAACCCTGATGGGCCTTTCCGGCCTCGGCGATCTGGTGCTCACTTGCACCGGACAGAAATCGCGCAACTTCTCGCTCGGCATCGCACTCGGGCAAGGCCAATCGCTCGACGCCGCAACCGCGGGCCGCCGCTCCGTCGCGGAAGGCGCGACCACGGCGCCGGCCGTGGTCGGGCTCGCCGAACGTCTCGGAGTCGAGATGCCGATCGCGGCCTCGGTCAACGCCATTCTTCATCATAGCGCCTCGATCGACGCCACCATCGAGGCCTTGCTCTCGCGCCCGTTCAAAAGCGAAACTCCCGTTTGAGCCCCGAGCGGGAGCCAGGCGCTCCCGTCGTTTCCAATCCCTGAGAGCTTTGCAATGGCTTACTGGCTGCTCAAATCCGAACCCGGGGCCTGGTCCTGGGACGATCAGGTAAAAGCGAAGACCTCGAACTGGGACGGCGTCCGCAACTACCAGGCGGCCAACAACCTGAAGGCGATGCGCGGCGGTGATTTCTGCTTCTTCTATCATTCGGTGAACGAGAAGCGGATCGTAGGCATCGTCGAGGTGGTGGGCGAGTACCGGCCCGATCCGAGCGACGAGAGCGGCCGTTTCGGCATGGTCTTGGTCAAGGCGGTGAAGCCCCTGGCGACGCCCGTCGGCTTGGCCGAGATCAAGAACGACCCCAAGCTCAACCATCTGGCGCTGGTGCGCCAATCGCGGCTTTCGGTGATGCCGGTCGACGACGCGGCGTGGCAGCGAATATGCCGCCTCGGTGGCGTCGCGCCGTGACGCCATGACGGCGCGCCCCACCCTCTGGCCGCCGGCGGGCACTCGGCTCTGTCGCCGCGACGAGATCGGCGACGACGAGTGCCGCGGCTTCGCCTTCGGCGAAGGCACCGAGCGCTTCGAGATGTTCCTCGTGTGCAAGGCAGGCCAAGTTCGCGCTTATGTCAACGATTGCCCGCACGCCGGAACGCCCCTCGACTGGCAGGAAAACCAGTTCTTGAACCACGAGAAGACCCTGCTTCTCTGCGGCACCCATGGCGCCCTGTTCCGCATCGAGGACGGCCGTTGCGTCGCCGGCCCCTGTCTCGGACGCAAACTGACGCCAATGCCGATCCGGATCGCCGCCGGCGAAATCCGACTCGATTGAACACTCGGGCCCGGCGTTTCCACCGGTTCCGGTTGCCGACCGCCCCGCTTCCTCGAGTATGATGCGTGGCGAGGAAACGCGAGGGGCGATGGGGCATCAATGAAAATAACCAATCTCGAAATTCTGCATTGCGACGCCGGTTGGCGGAACTACGACTTCGTCAAGCTCACCACCGTGCAGGGCATCGTCGGCTGGAGCGAGTTCGACGAAGGCTTTGGCTCACCCGGCGTCGGCACGGTCGTTCAGCGCCTGGCTCCCCGCGTCATCGGGCAATCGGTGATGGATCACGAGCGCATTTACGCCGATCTCTATTCTCAGATCCGCCCGGCCCAGGGCGGCATCGCGGCGCAGGGCCTCGGCGCGATCGAGAACGCCATTCTCGACGCCAAGGCGAAAACCCTCGGCGTCCCCTGCTATAGCCTTCTCGGCGGCAAGGTCAGGGATCGCATTCCGCTCTACTGGTCGCATTGCGCAACCTGGCGCATCAACCATCCCGAGTTCTACAAGCCGGCGGTGAAAGGCCTCGACGACGTCAAGGCGCTTGGCGCCGAGGTCAGGGCCAAGGGTTTTTCGGCGCTCAAGACCAACCTGTTCCGCTTCGAGACGGGCGGCGTGCGCGGCTGGCGGCCGGGCTTCGGCGTGCCCTATTTCCCGGAACTCAACGTCGACCGGCAACTTCTTCGCAGTCTCCGCGCCCATCTGGAGGCCCTGCGCGAGGGCGCCGGCCCCGACGTCGACCTCCTCCTCGATCTCAACTTCAACGCCAAGACCGAGGGCTTTCTGAAGATTCTTCGCGCCATCGCCGACATCGACATGTTCTGGGTCGAGATCGACAGCATGAACCCCGAGGCGCTCGCCCATATTCGGCGCCAGAGCCCTCACCCCATCAGTTCTTGCGAGACGCTGATCGGCCTGCGCGGCTTCCTGCCTTATTTCCGCGCTCAAGCCATAGACGTAGCGATTATCGACGAGGTGTGGAACGGGGTCTGGCAATCTATGAAGATCGCCGCCGCGGCCGACGCCCACGAGATCAACATTGCGCCACATAATTTTTATGGCCATCTCTCCAGCATGATGAGCGCGCATTTCGCCGCCTCGGTGCCGAATCTCCGCATCATGGAGATCGATATCGACCGGTTGCCCTGGGACGACGAGCTTTTCACTTTCGTCCCGGAGATCGTGGACGGGCATCTTGTCATGCCCGACCGTCCGGGCTGGGGCACAGAGCCGAACGAAGACGCGCTCCGCGCTCACCCGCCGAAGAAGCGTGGCTGAAGCGATGGCTGAGCCGCCTTCGACCCGAAGCCGCTCGGCTATCTCCGGAGCGACGGCGATCGGGCGAGCCGGACTTTCGATGTCGCGCTCGAAGTCCTGATCGAAACTGCGCAATCGCGACGCCAGGGGCTTGGACCGGGACAGCTATCGCTTGGCACCAGTCTCAGTCGCCAGTGGACTCTGGCGCAGATGGTGGCGCACCACGGCGCCAACGGCCGCAATCTCCAGACCGGCGACCCGTTCGGCAGCCCCGCCCCAGCAGCACCGATCGCGCGCGATGCTGGCGTCAGGCTTTGCCCCGATCGGCTTCGGCCCGCGCCGCGCGCATGGCCGCCTCCCGGCGATGCGGCCATGTAAGAGATGCATCCGCCATCGTCTTTGGCTAGTATCCGCCGGAGCGATCGAACAACGCCCGGAATGCACGAAGGCGCGCCCGTCCCGATGCCGAGACAGGTCGCGAGACCCCGGCGAATGGCCGTGGCGAAGCCAGGAAGGAGAAAGACGAGAGATGTATCCCGAAATCCAACTTCATATTGACGGCGCCTGGACCAAAGGGTCCGGCAGCCGTAGCCAGCCGGTGCTGAACCCGGCGACTGGCGATGCGATCGGCACCGTTCCCTACGCCGAGAAGGCCGATCTCGACCAGGCGCTGGCCGCCGCCGACAAGGGCTTCAAGGCCTGGCGCAAGGTCTCGGCCTATGACCGCTACAAGACCATGCGCAAGGCCGCCGACCTGATCCGCAGCCGCGCCGACGACATCGCGAAAATCATGGTCCAGGAGCAGGGCAAGCCGTTCATGGAGGCCAAGGGCGAGACGCTCCTCGCCGGCGACATCATCGACTGGTTCGCCGAGGAAGGCCGCCGCGCCTACGGCCGCATCGTTCCCGCACGGGCGGAGAACGTCTACCAGCTTGTGATCAAGGAGCCGGTCGGCCCGGTCGCCGCCTTCACGCCGTGGAACTTCCCGGTCAACCAAGCGGTGCGCAAGATCTCCGCCGCGCTCGCCGCCGGCTGCAGCATCATCATCAAGGGGCCGGAAGAGACTCCCGGCGCCTGCGCCGAGCTGATCCGCGCCTACGTCGACGCTGGCGTTCCGGCCGGCGTGCTCAACCTGGTCTTCGGCATTCCCGCCGAGATTTCCGAGTATCTCATCCCTCACCGAACCATCCGCAAGATTTCCTTCACCGGCTCGACCGCGGTCGGCAAGCATCTCGCCATGCTGGCCGGCAAGCACATGAAGCGGGTAACCATGGAGCTCGGCGGCCACGCGCCGGCAATCGTGTTCGAAGACGCCGATATCGACAGCGCGGTGAAGATTTTGGCCGCCAACAAGTTCCGCAACGCGGGCCAAGTCTGCGTCGCGCCGACGCGCTTCCTGGTGCACGAGAAGGTCTACGGCACTTTCGTCGACAAGTTCACCGCCGTGACCAAGGCGATCAAGGTCGGCGACGGGATGGAAAAGGAGACCCGCATGGGGCCCCTCGCCAATACCCGTCGGGTCGAGGCGATGGAGGCCTTCGTCGCCGACGCCGTGGCGAAAGGCGCCGAGATCAAGACCGGCGGCAAGCGGATCGGCAACAAGGGCAACTTTTTCGAGCCGACCGTGCTGACGGAGGTGCCGCTTTCGGCCCGGATCATGAACGAGGAGCCGTTCGGCCCGTTGGCGCCGATCGCCCGCTTCTCCGACTTCGATGGCCTCGTGGCCGAGGCGAACCGGCTGGACTATGGTCTCGCGGCCTATGCCTACACGCGTTCGACCAAGACCGCGGCCGCAATCGGCGCAGCGCTGGAGAGCGGCATGGTCTCGATCAACCACCATGGCCTCGCCCTCCCCGAGGTGCCGTTCGGCGGCATCAAGGACTCGGGCTACGGCAGCGAAGGCGGCCTGGAAGCTCTCGAAAACTACATGGTCACCAAGTTCGTGAGCCAGCTCGGAAGCTGAAGCGAGCCGACGTCGAAGCGGACTTGACCGGCATAAAGCCTGATCGCCGCGCATCCCCGCGATGCCAGGCGGTCAGGCCGTTCCGGCGCCAAACGATAAAAGTCAGAAGACGGAACCGCCGCCGGCCGCCTTGCGGCGATGAAAGCAGCGCCGCTCTGCCGCATTCCCTTGACCGAATGGGGGCCGGCGGCTAGATAATCGCCTTCCTGTGGCGGGAGTAGCTCAGTTGGTTAGAGCGCCAGATTGTGGCTCTGGAGGTCGTGGGTTCGATTCCCATCTCTCGCCCCATTTCCCCTGTCCGGCCGTGGCGCGACTCGGGCTCCGATCGAAAATCGGCGCCCATGCCCTTGATGTAACGGTCTAATTCGACACCGCGCGGACCCGCCAGCGGCCTCGGCCCGGCGCTATGGCCGCGCCTAAACCCAATCTTAAGGAAACCGGCAGAGCATGGGGTCCGCATCGATCCCCCTTCTCTAACAGGCCGCGCATGCTGCTCATCGTCGGTTCTCTGGTCGTTTTAGTTTGCGTTTTCGGCGGCTTCACCCTCGACGATGGCCGTCTTGCCGTCCTGTGGCAGCCGTTCGAGGCGGTCATGATCATCGGCGCCGCCATCGGCGCCTTCATCATCGCCAATCCAAAGCCGGTCCTGAAAGGAGCGGCCAAGGCGATCGGCATCGCCTTGCGCGGACCGCGCTACAATAAGGACAGCTACCTGCAGCTCTTGAGCCTGCTCTACACCATCTTTCGCCTCGCCCGGACCAAAGGCATGGTGGTGCTGGAGCAGCATGTGGAGAACCCGAACGAGAGCACGCTCTTCGGGCAATTCCCGGAGATCCAGAAGGACGAGCACGTCATGGTGTTCCTCTGCGATTATCTCCGGCTCCTGACCCTGGGAACGGAAAATCCGCACGAGATCGAGCCGCTGATCGACGAGGACATCGATACCCATCATGCCGAGCAGCAGCGTCTCGCCAACGCCTTTCAGACCTCCTCGGAAGGTCTTCCCGCGCTCGGCATCGTCGCCGCAGTGCTCGGCGTGATCAAGACCATGGGCTCGATCAACCAGCCGCCGGTGGTGCTCGGCCATCTCATCGGCGGCGCCCTGGTCGGTACGTTTCTCGGCGTCTTCCTGGCCTACGGCTTTGTCGGCCCGATCGCGGCCGCGCTGCGCCAGACCTTTGATGCCGAGCACAAGTACCTCCAGTGCATCAAGTCCGGCCTTCTCGCCCATATGCAGGGCTACCCGCCGGCGGTGGCGGTGGAGTTCGCCCGCAAGGCCCTGATGTCCGAAGTGCGGCCGACTTTCTACGAGGTGGAGGAAGCCACCAATAGCGTGCAAGCCGTGTAGTCGCCATGGCTGGTAAGGGGAACGAACCGCCCGTCATCATCATCAAGCGCGTCAAGAAGGGCAACCACGACGCGCCCCACGGGGGCGCGTGGAAGGTCGCCTACGCCGACTTCGTGACCGCGATGATGGCGTTCTTCCTGCTGCTTTGGCTCCTCAACGTCACGACAAATCTGCAAAAGGACGGCATCGCCGACTATTTCGCCCCGGCGAGCCTCAGCCAATCGTCAAGCGGTGCCGGCGGCATGTTCGGCGGCAAGACCATGATCGAGCACGGCAGCCGGATCGCGACCGGCGGCACCGTCGCCGAAACGCGCGCCAGCGACATAAATCCTCCCCATACCGCGAGCGCCAAACGACCGGCCAAGATCGACGCCAAGACGCTGGCGAGAAAACTTGCCGAACAAGAACAAAAGACCTTCGAGAAAGCAAAGCGGGCGCTTTACGGCGCTCTGGCCGCGAATCCCGGGTTGGCCGGCCTGAAAAAACATCTTCTCGTCGACATGACGCCGCGCGGGCTTCGCATTCAGATCATCGACAGCAAGAACCAGTCGATGTTCCCGAGCGGCAGCGCCAAGATGTACCCGCGCACGCGCAAGCTGTTGCTGATGATCGCGCCGGTGATCGCCAAGCTTCCGAACAAGCTCATGATTTCCGGCCATACCGATTCGACCCCCTATCCGGCGGGTGCTACCTATAACAACTGGGACCTCTCGAGCGCGCGCGCCAACGCGACGCGACGCGTTCTGGTCGCCGCGAATGTCCCCTCGGCACGGGTCGAGGAAGTGGTCGGCCGCGCCGACCGCGATCCGCTCTTGCCCAACGATCCGACCAACGCGCGCAACCGGCGGATCACCATCACGCTCTTGCGCCAGCACCCGCTGACGGCGCCGACGCCCGCCGGCACGCAGGCGGCAGCCGCGACCCCGCCGCCGGAGCCGGCGGTTCCGGTTCTACCCGGGCACTTGCTGAACCCGCTCTGATCGCGACTTTTCTCGAAACCTGAGTGTCTGGTGCACCGGCGGAGGCTCTACCCCCCCCCCCCGCCAGTGCCGCCGCTAGTCGTCAGGGCAGATCAGTGACCGTGGTGGCCACCGCCATGATCGCCGCTCGAGCCGTCGTGCCCGTTCGAGCCGCCGTTGCCGTGACCGTTGCCCGGGCTG
>JAJYTL010000138.1 GCA_021793055.1 Pseudomonadota bacterium | reverse complement strand
ATCGGGATTAAAGCAAACTGGAGCAGAAGCAGGCGATAGCCCCACTGCACCCCGCTCTGCGCCGCGGTAACGACGCTACCGACATCGGTATCGGCGAGCATAACCACGAGACCAGGGCCGATCACCGCGAGAAAAACCTTCCAGCCGGCGTTATTCCGCCGTTGGGTCGTCGCCTTTTCGTGGATCATCTGCGGAAAATACCCAGGTCATTAATCGCAAGTGAAAATCATTTGCAGTTTGCCGCTGCCGCCACGAACAGTCAAGCGCCTGCGTGAATTTGGCCGACGCTGGTTCCCTCCGGCAGGTTGCCCCAGGTGGTACCCTTTTTTTGCCTTGCCGAAAAGGCACTGGCATCCCTGCCCGACCCGAAATCGGTGGTTTCGGGCCGGGATGCCGCCGCTGGCGCGGCTTATTTCCGCCCGCGCCTTGCGGTTGCGAGTTTCCGCGCCTTTTGCGGTTTGGCGGAGGACGCCCTTCCGGCCGCTTTCGCCGCCTTCTTGGCCGCCGGTTTTTTGGCCGGCGCGGCCTTGGACTTTTTCTTAGCGCGCCCGGCTTTAGCGGGCACGCGGATCTTCAGGAGCCGGGCGGCGTTCAAGCCGGCGATCGCCGCCTTCTCATCACGCCGGAGACCCGGCGCGCCCTCGATGAATCCAAGCGGATCGTCGACCCCCATGTCATAGGGATAATCGGTGCCGAGCAACAGATGGTCGGCGCCATAGAGGTCCTTTAGGTACTCAAGCTGGTGATGAGTGAAGACGATGGTGTCGAAATAGAGCTTTTTCAGATAGCGGGTCGGCGGCCGCTTGATGTGCAATCGGCAATCGGATCGCGCGGCGTGGGCATGATCCATACGGCCCGAATAGGCTGCCAGATAGCCGCCGCCGTGAGCGACGCAGATCTTCAGCTTCGGATAGGCATCGAGGACGCCGCCGAAAATAAGGTGGCTTACCGCAATGGTGGATTCGAGCGGATTGCCGATGACGTTGATCAGGTAATGCTGAGCGAGGCGTTGACCGTCGCTAAACCCGCCCGGATGCATAAACACCAGGATGCCGAGTTCCTCGGCCTTGGCCCATAAGCGGCGGAAGCGCGCGTCCGAGAGGTCGATACCCTGGACATTGGTCGCGATTTCGACGCCGCGCATGCCAAGCTGCTTGACGCAGCGCTCGAGCTCCGCCACGGCGAGGTCGGGGGCCTGAAGCGGCAGCGTACCGAGGCCGACGAAGCGGTCGGGATGCGCCGCGACCGCGGCGGCGATACGGTCGTTGATGAGGCGCGCGCTCTCACGGCCGATTTCGGGATCGGTCCAATAATAATACTGGCTCGGCGCCGTGGACACCGCCTGAACGTCGATCCCCGCCTTGTCCATGACCTTGAGCCGGGTCTCGACCGACGTGATCCGGTCGCAGATCGATTGCGCCTGGAGCCGATTGACCTCGCGCGTTTCCGGGCTGGCGAATTTGAACAGCGGATCGGTCTCAGGCCGAAAGTGGGGCTTCACCAGCGCTTCTGCCTCGGGGGTGAGGATGTGGCAATGAATGTCGACGGCAAACAGGCGGCCGGTGCGCCCGCCCTTGACAGGGGCGCGAAGGGTCGGCGGACGGGACTTGGCGGCGGAAACATGGCGGTGCGCCATCTGCTCTTTCTCCTCTTGAGTTTGACGGTAATCCTGGGCAGACATTGGTCAGAGCCGGCTTGTCTCGCGCTCTCGACCGCCCCGCCGCTCGGCGGGCACGGTCGGCGCCGAGCTAGAACACGCCGAGATGTTGGTGAAGGTCGATCCCTTCGCTCTTGAGGGCGGCCGCCGTCTTGTCCACGGCGACGCGGCCGCTGTTGAGAATGACGACGTCGTCGGCGAGGTCGACGACAAGATTCGCATTCTGTTCTACCAGGACGATCGAGAGCCCTTGCTCCTTGAGCCGGCGGATGGTGCGCATGACCTCAGCCACGATCTGCGGCGCCAAACCCTCCGACGGTTCGTCCATCAGAAGAACCTTGGGGTTCGACATCAGTGCCCGGCCGATCGCGAGCATTTGCTGCTCGCCGCCCGACAACACGCCGGCGGACTGCTTATGGCGCTCGCCGAGACGCGGGAAGGCCTGGAACACGGCCTCGACCGACCAGCTTGTCGGCGCGCCTTTAGGCGCCGGGCGGGCGGCGACGATCAGGTTCTCGCGAACGGTGAGATTCCGGAAGACGCGGCGGCCCTGCGGCACGAGGGCGATCCCGGTCGCGGCGATCATTTCCGGCGGCAGGCCCTGGAGCGGCTTGCCGAATACGGAAACCCGGCCGCGTCGCGGCGGCAGCAGCCCGACGATGACGCTCATGCTGGTGGTCTTGCCAGCGCCATTGCGGCCGAGCAGGCCCAGGAGATGCCCCTCGCCGAGGCGAAAGGACACGCCCTGCAGCACGTGGCTGTCGCCGTAATAGGCATCGATGCCTTCGAGCGACAGGGCGTCACTCGCCAAGGTAGACCTCCCTCGTACGCGGATCCTGCACCACTTCGGCCCGCGTTCCCTCGACCACCACTTCGCCGAAGTGCAGAAGTGTGATGCGGTCGGCGATTTCCAGGGCGACGTCCATGTCATGCTCGATCATGAGAATGGTAACGTCGCGCGGAATGCTTACGATCAGCCGGTGGACGTCCCGACGCTCGTCCGCCGAAAGACCCGCGAGCGGCTCGTCGAGCAAAAGAACACGCGGGTTCTGCGCCAGCGCCATCGCGATCTCGATCCGCCGCCGCTCGCCGTAGGAGGTCTCGGATAGCGGCCGATGCGCGAGGTGATCGAGACCGACGCGCGCGAGCGCGTCGCGCGCCGGCTCCGCCAGGACCGTAAGGCGATCGAAACGGATGAAGGGATTCCAGCGCAGCTTGGACAGTCCGAGCAACGACAACATGACATTGCGAAGAAGGGTCTCGCGCGGAAACAGCGTGATGATCTGAAACGTACGCGCCATGCCGAGATGCGCGCGGTGCCGATTCGGCGCGCGAGTGATATTGCGCCCGAAAAACTCGATGCGGCCGCTGTCGGTCCGCAGGTCGCCGGTAATCAGGTTGAAAAGCGTCGTTTTGCCGGCGCCGTTCGGCCCGATGATGAGGCGTCTCTCGCCGGGCTCGACCGCAAGATTGACGCCGCGCGTGACACGAAGGCCGCCGAAGGACTTCGTAAGGCCATGGATCGCGAGCGCCGCGCTCATGACTCGGGCTCCACCGGCACGGTGACCACGGCCGGCGCGGACCCGCGGCGACGCCTGAGCGCCCGCCACAGGCGCAACGAGCCCGGCACCAATCCTTCCGGCATGAACAGGATGATGGCGACGAAGATGGCGCCAAGGACCAGGTTCCATTGCTGGATATAGGCGCTCACCACGTATTGCATAACGATGACCAGGGCCGCGCCGACGATCGGCCCGAGAAGCGTGGCGACGCCGCCGGAAATCACCATCAAAAGGACCGTCGCCGACGTGCTGAGCGAGAGCACGTAAGGGCTGACGAATTTCTCGTAATAGAAGAACTGCAGCCCGGCGACGCCGGCAATCAGGCCCGAGAACATGAAGGCAAGAAAGCGGATCAGCCAGACATTGTAGCCGAGCGTGGTCATGCGCCGCGCTTGGTCGCGTGTGCCACGCAGGCTGATCCCGAACGGCGATTCGACGAAGACATACATCGCGGCGACGACGACGAGGAAGATGATCAAGGTCGAATAGTAGAAGGCGCTTGGGCTTGCGAGGGATATGCCAAATGGCGTCGGTCGCGTGTTCACGCTGATGCCGTTGTCGCCGCCGGTCACGCTGACCCAGCGGTAGGCGATGCCCCACAGGATCTCGCCGAGCGCGAGCGTGATCATCAGAAAGCTGATGCCGGTCGTCCGCAGCGAAAGCACGGCGAATACGGCCGAGGTGACGATGGCCAGCCCGATCGCCGCCAGTCCGGCCTCGAAGTGCGGCGTGCCGATCGAGACAAGATAGGCGGCGGTATAGCAGGCGATGCCGAAAAGGCCAGATTGTCCAAGCGAAACCAGCCCCGCATAGCCGACCAGGATATTGAGGCCGAGCGCGAACACTGCCCAGATCAGGATCTGGCTGCAGATATTGACGTAATACGAGTTCGGGACCCAGATCGGCACCGTCACGAGCAGCGCAAGAACAATGCCCAAGGCGAGCAATCTGGTCGACAGAGACGCCTTCTCGGCATCCGGCGTCGACAAGGCATGGCGGAGACTCACGTTGGCAGCCTGCCGAAAAGGCCCTGTGGCCGTATCAGCAGAACGACCAGCATGGGCAGAAAGAGGATGACGTAGGCCAATTCCGGGAACAATGCCTGGCCGTAATTATAGAGGAAGGCGACCACGAAGCTTCCGACCAGCGTGCCGACTAGGCTGCCGGTGCCGCCGAGAATGACCACGATCAAGGCGAGCGGCAGCATGTCACCGTCGAGGCCCGGATAGGCGGAAAAGATCGGCCCGCCCATCACGCCGCCAAAGCCGGCGAGGCCGGCGCCGAGGCAGAAGATCAGCGACGACAGCCGCGACACCCGAATGCCGACGACACGCGCCATCTGGGCGTCGTCGACCCCGGCGCGGATCATGGCGCCGAGGCGGGTGCGATCGATCATGATCCAGAGCACGGCGGCAATCACCGCCGCGACCAGAACGATGGCGAGCCGGTAGCTCGGAAAGACGATGCTGCCGACCTGCATCGCGCCTTGGAGGGCCGAGGGCGCACTCAAGGGAATGGGATCGCCCCCCCAGATCATCAGCGAGATGTCGGCGAACATGAAGGAAAGACCGAGCGTGACCAGAACCTGGGCCAACTCCTGGCCTTGGAGGCGGCGCAAGAAAAGACGTTCGATGATTCCCCCGAGCAGCGCGATCCCCAAGCCGCTGAGAATTGCCGCGAGCCAAAAGTTCGTGCCGATGCGGAGGAACGTGACGCCAAGGTAGGCGCCGAGCATGAAAAACGAGCCATGCGCCAAGTTCGGAATCCGCATCAACCCGAAAATGAGCGAGAAGCCGGCGGATAGGAGAAACAGCAAGCCTCCCAGCGCGACGCTATTGATCGCCAGGATCACCCACAGATTCATGTCCGGCGCCTTCCCGCTCGTTTCGAGTCTGCACCCGTGGCTTCCGGCCCTAGATCTTCGCCGGCACCTTGTTGCGCGAGAACAGCGGCGTCGCCAGATAGGCCTTCTCGTTATAGGTCCAGAACTGGCTCACGTTCGGATAGGTCTTGACAATCGTGTTGACCAGCTTGCCGTTCTTGCGCTCCAGCCGACGGATAAAGACGTTTCCGACCACGTTGCCGAAATGATCGAAGTGGAACGGGCCGCGCGGCGAATCCTTGAACGAGAGAGACCGGAGCGCAGCGATCGTCTTCTCGGGGCTGCTGGTGTTGCCGTCCAGTTTTTCCAGAGCCGCCTCGACGCACATGCCGTTGATGTAGCAACCCGCCGCATAGCCGCCGGGGGTCTTGTGGGTTTCGCGCAGCAAGAGCTCGACGAAATGATTGTTGCTCGGCGAATCGTACGATACCGAATAAAACGCCCCCGAGACGGCGCCGACCGCATCGTTGCCGAAGCTTGGCAGCAGCGCGTCGTCGAACGCCGTCCAGCCGCCAACCACGGGGTATTTCTTCTTCAAGCCGAACGCCGCATATTGCTTCATGAAGTTGATCGGATTGGACCCGGCAAAGCCTTGCCACACGCCGTCCACGTCGCTGATCTGGGCGAGATAGGGCGTGTAGTCCGGCGTCTGGATCGGCGTCCACAGGCGCTTGGCGATCGTGCCGCCCTCGGCCGTGAAGACGAGCTGGAATCCGCCCTCCTGCTCGTAGCCGAAGGCGAAGTCTTCGACGATCGTATCCATGCGGCTCAGCTTCATTTCCTTGCGCACATAGTCGGCGAGCGGGAAACCGCACTGCGACGCCGTGGCCGAGGCACGGATGAAATAGGGGTTGGGCGTCCGCTGGGTCATGTTATCGGCGCCGGCGAGGCAGAGAAGCGGCACCTTGTGCCGCGCGACGTAGT
Source organism: Pseudomonadota bacterium (assembly GCA_021793055.1). Taxonomy (GTDB): domain Bacteria; phylum Pseudomonadota; class Alphaproteobacteria; order Ferrovibrionales; family Ferrovibrionaceae; genus JAJYTL01. Next base: position 2,163 of record JAJYTL010000138.1, on the reverse strand, counting down.
CGCTGATCGCGATCATCTCGAAAGCGGCCAAGGGGCCGATAATGAAGTCGACGTGATCGCGTTCGACCAGTTCCTGTGTCTTCGCCTTGGCGCCCGCCGGATTACCGCCGGTGTCGCCGATGATCAAGTCCACCTTGCGGCCCGCCAAGGTGTAATTCTTGTCCTTCATGAAGGCGACGACGCCTTCCTTCATCTGGATGCCGCCCTGAGCGAGCGGTCCCGTCAGAACGGTCAGCAAGCCGACCTTGACCGGCTTCGACTCCGCCAGCGCCGCGCGGCCCCAAGGTAGACTGGCCAGGGCCGCGCCCGCAGCCGTGCCTTTCAAGATTGTGCGACGATTGATGGCCCTTGCCATGGCTCCCTCCCATAAGGTGGCCAAGGAACGCCCGTCCTGCCGACGGGTTGGCTTCCTTGGATCCGTTTCTTCCCATCGCTCCGGAACGCCTTATCTGACGCTGGAGTTAAGCTCGAGGATCGGGCCGACGTTGCTTCCGCCGATCACCGATCTGTACCTCTCAGAACTGACCCGGAAAAGCCGAACGGCTCCTGCCTGATCATTTGCTAACTATGCGTGGCGTCTACGCCACCGTCTAGGGAAAAGTGCGGCAAGGCGATGCCTGCGCGAGCTTTTACCGCAGCGGCGCGCGGGAGATGACCGGCTTCCGCCATGTTGTTGCGTTGCGGAAGGAATTTCTCCGCGGCGCTTCCACGGCCTCCCGCGCCGCCAATTGACGATCAAGATGATCAAATGATAAAAATGGCGCGTTCGCGGACGTCGTGGCTGACCTCGTTCCTGGCCGGCGGCAGCCAGGGACGGCGCGGCAAAACGCGGGCCGACGGCCCGTTCGGGTCGCGGTGTTTCGCGCGGTCGTTCTGGGGGAACAGAATGCTCAAGGCAGCGGTGGTCGGGCTCGGGTGGTGGGGCCAAACGATAGTCCGGATGATGCAGGACAGCGCGAAGGTGCGGGTTGTCCGGGCGATGACCCGAAGCCGGGTCGGGGCCGACTTCGCTGCCGCGCAAGGCGTCGATGTTTGTAGCGACTACGCTGCCCTGTTGGCCGATCCGACGATCGACGCGGTTGTGCTTTGCACCCCCCACTCCACCCATCTCGAACAGATCCTTGGCGCCGCCGCAGCTCGGAAGCACGTGTTTTGCGAAAAGCCGCTGGCTTTGACGCGGCGCGATGCCGAGGCAGCGATCGAAGCCTGCAACGCGAGCGGCGTCATGCTCGGCGTCGGTCACGAGCGGCGCTTCGATCCGGCGATCATGGAATTGCGTCGGCGCGTCGCTGCCGGGGAACTTGGCGCGCTGCTGCAAATCGAGGCCACCTTCAACCAGGACAAGTTTCTCGATCTAGGATCGGGGAACTGGCGGTATTCGGCGGCCGAGGCGCCGGCCGGTCCGATGACCGCGACCGGAATCCATATGCTCGATCTCGCGATCAGCTTTCTTGGTCCGGTGGACCGCCTCATGGCGAACGTTGGGACCTTGGCCAGCGGGCTGACGAATGGCGATACCCTCGGCGTCCTGGCGATGTTCCGGAGCGGCGCCCAAGCCTTGATTGGCGCCATTCTCGCCACCCCTTACGACGGCCGCTTTGCCCTTTACGGCAGCCAGGCTTGGGCCGACGTTCGCGATATCAGCCACCCGGACGCGCCGAGCGGCGCGGCAGTCACGATCTGCCATAAGGGCGACCGGCGAGAGCAGGTGGAGTTTCCGGCGATTTCCGCAGTCCGGGCCAATATCGAATCGTTCGCCGACGCGATCGCGGGCGAGAGCCTCTACCCCATGTCGCAAGAGGAAATGATTTGGAACATCGCGGCGCTGGAAGCGGTATTCAAATCCGCGGCGAGCGGTCAGGTCGAGAAGGTGGGCGGTTAGCCGGATTCCAATTTCGGTTCCGGATCTCGGCGGAGGGGGCCTCCGCGCTTCCTGCCAAATCCTGGGTGCGGGGCTCCGAAACCGCTTCCGGCCCACATGATTCCGCGCAGCGCGACAGCATTATTTTCCAGTCGACGCCGTTTTCAATGGGAAGGTCAAAAGTGACTGATAATTAAGCAGTAATATGGCGACGATGATATAGGCTCAGGACCTATTAAATTTCTTGCGGGCGGGCTGCCGGCTTGATTCATTGGAGGCACCGGGAGGTGCTTCGATGAGTG
>JAJYTL010000137.1 GCA_021793055.1 Pseudomonadota bacterium | reverse complement strand
GCGCTGCCCTTCGCGCGCGTCGCGACCAGCACCCATTGGTCGCCGGGCCAGCTTCCCGAAGATGTTACGCCGGCGCTGCGCGAGACCGGCGTCTGGTCGCCAGCGGAATTGACGCCGACCTCCGAGGACGATCGCATCAACACCTCGCTCACCTATGGTTTCGTCTTCGACATGTGCGGGGTCGAGATTGATCCGGTGACGGCGGAGGTGCGGATCGACCGCTATGTCACGATGCACGATGCGGGGCGGCTTCTGAACCCGGCCTTGGCCCGAGGGCAGGTTCTCGGCTCCTTCGCGCAGGGCATTGGCACCGCGCTTTACGAGGAATTTCGTTACGATCAGGATGGTAGCTTCTTGACCGGCAGTTTCGCCGATTACCTGGTGCCGACCGTGTTCGAGGTGCCGGAGCCGGAAATCCTCCATATCGAGACACCGTCGCCCTTCACGCCCTTGGGGGCCAAGGGCATGGCCGAGGGAAACTGCATGAGCACACCGGTCTGCGTCGCGAACGCGGTGGCCGATGCGCTTGGCGTTTCCGATCTCGTTTTGCCGATGACGCCGTCGCGGCTGCACGCCCTGATGGCGAAATCGGAGCCGGCCCGGCCCGGTACGCCAGGGGCGAAGCCATGAAGCCGAGGCCCTTTGCCTATTGCCGCCCAGAAACGGCGGCGGAGGCGGCGGTTCTCCTCGCCGAATACGGCGACGAGGCGCGGATTCTAGCCGGCGGCCAGTCGCTTCTTCCGATGCTCAATTTCCGTCTGGTCGATGCTGCGGCACTGATCGACATCTCGCGGATCGAGGAACTTTCCTATATCCGCGAAACCGGTGACCGGCTTGAAATCGGCGCCGCGGTTACCCAGGCGCAACTTCTCGCCTATCCAGATCTCGCCAAGGCCGTGCCGCTTCTCGCCAAAGGACTACCCTTTGTCGGCCATGTGCAGACGCGCAACCGCGGAACGGTTTGCGGCTCCCTCGCGCATGCCGACCCGAGCTCGGAATTGCCGTTGGTTCTGGCGACGCTCGGCGGCGAGGTGGTGTTGCGCTCGGCACGCGGCGAGCGGGTCGTCGGCGCGGCTGAGTTTCAACTCGGCCTTCTCACCACCGCGCGCGAGCCGGACGAGTTGATCGTCGCTGCCCGCTTCCCGCTGCAAAGCCCGGGCACGGGCAGCGCGTTCACAGAGGTTGCGCGGCGGCACGGCGATTTTGCCATCGTGAGCCTCGCGGCCGTCGCGGCCGGTGCGGCGCTGCGGCTTGGCGTCGGCGGCGTCGCCGACCATCCGGCGGTGGCCGCCTTCGATGGACTTGCCGGCGCCGATCTCGACGCCGCGCTAAATGCTTTCGTCTGGGAGCTTGGCGGCAGCGACGACCTGCATGCGAGCGCCCACTACCGTCGCGACCTTGTTCGCCGCCTCGGCCGGCGGGTCTTGGAGGAGGCTCAAGCGTGCTCCGCCTGACATCGAACCAGTGTGTCGCGATCACCTTCATGCTGAACGGGCGCGAGATCTCCGGACCCATAGAGCCGCGCATGCTGCTCTCCGATTTTCTGCGCGACGAACTTGGCAAGACCGGAACCCATGTCGGGTGCGAGCATGGCGTTTGCGGCGCTTGCACGGTCCGGATCGACGGTCTCGCCGTGCGGGCCTGCTTGACTCTCGCGGTGCAGGCCGATGGCCGACGGGTCGAGACGGTCGAGGGGCTGGCCGGCGCGGACGGCGTGCTCGGGGCCTTGCAGGAGGCCTTTCACCGCCACCATGCGTTGCAATGCGGCTACTGCAGCGCCGGCCTCCTGATGTCGCTGACGGCGCTGTTCGAGCAGGTGGCGAGCCCGAGCGAGGCCGAGATCCGAGATGTCATCGGCGGCCATCTATGCCGGTGCACCGGCTATGCAGGCATCCTCGCCGCGGCCCTTGACGTGACCAAGGTGTATAAGGAAAAAACGACGATATAACAGAGATATATTTTTGTTATGCAATATTGAATGTTAAGAATATCACCGGAACGTTCGCCGTAGCGGAGACAGAGGATGAAAATAGAGATCAATGGCGTTGGCCTGAATGTAGAAATCGAAGGTCGCGATGGCGCGCCTTGGGTCACATTTTCACATAGCTTGGCCTGCAATCTCGGCATGTGGGACGAACAGGCCAGGATCTTGGGCGAGCGCTTCCGCGTGCTCCGGTACGATCTCCGCGGGCACGGTGGTAGCGATGCGCCGAAAGGCCCCTACAACTTTGCCATGCTGGAAAGTGATGTCGTCGGCCTCTGGGACGCGCTTAAGATCGAGAACAGCCATTGGATCGGGCTTTCGATCGGCGCCATGATCGGCTATGGCTTGGCCATCGATCATGGCGAGCGGCTGCTTTCGCTCATGGCCTGCGATGGGCGTTCCGACGCGCCGCCGGAATACCAGATCTTTTTCCAACAACGGATCGAAGCGGCGCGGGAGAAGGGCATGGCCGGCCTCGCAGCGCCGACTATCGAACGTTGGTTCAAGCCCGAGAATCTTGCCAAGAACCCGCCGGCCGTCGCCAAGCTCCGGCGCATGATCGAAACCACGGACCCGATTGGTCATGAGGGGTGCTGCGAGGCGCTGAAAGGCTTGGCCTTCGGCCCTCGGCTTGGCAGCATCAAGACGCGGACCCTGGTCATTGGCGGCGATTCCGACGTCAGCGCCGCCCCCGAGATGCTGGCGGAAGTTGCCCGCCGTATACCCGGCGCGCAGCACGCGGTGCTGCCCAACGCCGGGCATATCTCGAACATGGAAAACCCTGCCGCTTTCAACAAGGCGATGCTGGACTTTCTCGGCTAAAGCGGGGACGTGCTGCCGAGGCGGGCGCGCGTCAGGCCGGCATGCCGACGGTTCGGAGGAACACCGGAAGGTCGGTCGTCGGTGCCTTCAGCGGCACCTGAAAGAACATGTCGCAGACGAAGCCGCGATGGTAGCTCGTGTGATTGACGACATGGGTGATGACGTCGCAGCGGCGCATTTCGCCGCGGTTGCCGCCGATCAACGTAAAGGCGATCGTCTCTTCGGATTGCGCTTCCGTCAGCGCGTCGCTCCAGGCGATATACCAGGCATCGATCTTTTGCTGCGCCGCCCAGAGCTCGGCGAGTTCCGGATAGAGCATCGTGTTCAACGCCGGAATGCCGTGTTTGAGGCCTTCAAGGTGTGCTTGCCAGATCAGGTCGACGACATGGAGATGGTTCAGGGTATGAACCATGGTCGGGAACAGGGAGACTCGCGTTTTCTCCGGCTCGCCCACGGGTAGCGCGGCGACGGCATCGAAGATCACCTTGTTCGCCCAGGCGTTGTAGCGGGTGAGCATTCGGACGTTTCGTGTGTTCGACATGATGGAAGGCCCTCCTGGCGCAGGCGCGCGGTCGGTGGTGTCGTCAGCGATCGTTACGCGGAGGCACCCGGCATCGCGGCCCCGATAGCGACCGCGACACCAGGAACGTCAGCGAGACTGGAAAGCTTAAGCGCCAACCTTGGCGGCCAGCCCCGCCGCCTCGATGCCGGCGACGGCGCAAGCCTCGTCATTGTCCGAGGTATCGCCCGAAATGCCGACCGCGCCGATGATCTCGCCCGCGCCATCGAGCACCAAGACGCCGCCCGCAACCGGGACCATTCGGCCGTGGCTGACCACGGCCAAGGCGCCAAAAAAGCCCGGCATATTGGCGGCCCGCTCCGCGATATGGCGCGACCCGAAGCCCATGCCGAGCGCGCCCCAGGCTTTGCCGTAGGCGATGTCGTAGCGCATGATGCCGGAACGGTCCTCGCGCTGAAACGCGGTAAGGTGGCCGCCGGCATCGAGGACGGCAACCGTGAGCGGATGGAGCTTCATCTCGTGGCCCTTTTTCAGGGCGACTTCGATGATGGTATTGGCCTGCTTCAAGGTGAGAGAGGACACGTTGGCGTTTCCTGTTTTTGTGAGGGGTTCAGGGTCGAGATTCGGTAAACATCGGCGCGGTCTCGAGCCGGCATCGTCGTGGCGGCCCGACGATCGACCGGACGCATAAGCCTAATCGCGTTTCGCCGCTCTGTTCCAACATTTTTACCGGGTGGGGCCGGGGCCACGCCAATCGCTCGGCCAACCACCGCCCGGCAAGTTCGGATGGCGCCGCGCGCGGTGACCTCGGTGGCCGAATTTCCGGATGATCGGCGATCACGGGCGGTGGGTGGCGGCGGTTCAGCGCTGCCGCGCGCGAAGGCCAAAGGTCATGGCACCCGCCAATCCAACGAGCGCCATCGCCGGGATCGCGGCATAGCCGTATTTTTCGACCAAGGGGCCGCTGACCAGGGTGCCGATGACCGTTGCGCCCGCGAGGGCGGCGTTGAACAGCCCCATGGCGGCGCCCTGGCTAAAGGGGGTGAGCCGCGCGGCGAGACCCGTGCCCGAAACGCTCAAGATCGGCCAAGCCAGGACGATGATCCCAAATGAGGCGGCGGCGAGCGCGGTGCGGGCCTCGAAAGAGACAACGAAGGGCACGAGCAGCATGACGAATCCAAGAATCCTGAGCAACAGGCCTCCTTGATAGACCCGGAGCGAGCCGTAACGTTCCGACCAACGGCTCGCCAGAATGAATAGCAAGATCCCGCCCCCGGCGGCCAATCCGTAGATCGAGGAGGAGAGCTCTGGCTTGATGCCATCGCTTTTCGCCAGCATCAGGGGAAAATAGGTAAAGAAGCCGGAGACGCCGAAGCAGAGGCTGAACCAAGATAGAAGGAACCAGGCGAAGGGCGTGCCGAGCGTACGCGGCAGATTGCGCAGTCCGGCGATATTGAGCCGGTGTGCGTGGCGCAGGATGCCGACAAGATGGGCGGTGCGGGGAAAGACCGCCATGGCGCGGGCGTCCAGCCTCTGGCGCAGGTCGGGCTCGCCGGGGGCGCGCCGGCGCCGCGCGATGGGGAGGCCCCGGCCGCTCAGCACCAGAGCGGGCACAAGCAGCGCCGCCGCGGTCCAGAGGCCAATTTCGTAAAGCCCGTGCGAGAACAAGCTGGCCAGGAACAAGCCGATGACCTGACCGATGGCGCTGAAGCTCTGCAGAAAGCCGATGCGAGGTTCCCATTCTGCCGGCGGCGCGAAGTCGACGATCAGAAGCGGGGCGACGGTCGAGGCACCGGCTGCGCCGATGCCGATAAGGAACGCGCTGGGAAGCCAAGTGGCGAGGCTCCGAAGCAAGGGAAACGCTGCGGTCGCGAGCGCGCAGACGGCAAAGCCAGCGAAAAAGATTCCGCGATAGGCGTGCCACCGCTCGGCCGCCATGCCCCACAGCGGCGACGTCAGAAGGCCGAGGTTGTAGCCGCCGATGACAAGCGCGACGGTCGCGAGGTGCGTGGAGAGCGCCGCCATCATCAGCGGCATGAGGACGGGCAAGAGCCCGAGCGTTGCCGCGCCAAGGAGAAGATAGGCGATATACCAGGGGCGCACATAACGCGCCGGCTCGGCGAGGACGCGGCGAAGGACGCGGAGGCGATCACCACCGGCGCTGTGCCTGGCTTCAGGCGTCACGCGGAAAGCTCGGGTTTTCGGAAGGCGTTGCCGTTCACACCGCTCACAACCGTCGCACCATAGCCTGTGCCGATCGCGATCGTCAAACCGCGAAGCCCGAGCGAAGATCGCCGTGTGCCCGGCATCGGCGAAGCCGGCGGAGAGACACGCGAGCATTCGCCAGCTCTGCTTGCGGCAAAGGCGCTTGCTCGGGACCGTTTGGTGATGATCTTAATGGAGCGATGGCGGGTCTGGAGGAAATTTGGGGTGATGACGGGAACGAGATCAATGGCATCAGCGTTTCATGAGCGCGCCGAAGCGGCGGCTGCTCTGGTCGCCGCGCTCCGCGAGATGGAGGAGCGGGGCCGCAATATCGTGACGACCCTGGTAGCGGAGGCGCCCTTCGTCGAACTCCGTCACTACCCCGAGGATGATGTCATCGATCACAAGAGCCACGCCCAGTATTATTTGCATGCCCACCGCGGCGGCAGGGAGAGCGCGCATATTCATTGCTTCATGCGCGCAACCGGTATTCCGGACGGCGTGCATCCTCTCGGCAGCTCGGCCGATGACGCCGATTCCCGAACGATGACGCATGTCTTGGCGGTATCGCTCGATGGCAATGGCCGACCCGCCGGGCTGTTCACCACGAACCGCTGGGTGACTGGCGACGAGTGGCATGCCGCCGAAACGCTGGTCAGTCTGTTACCCGGCATGACCTGGCGCGGCGCGAAAGGACCCCGCCCGGTCAATCGCGCGCTAACCGCCCTGTTCGTACTTTACCGGCAGGCCATCGTGGCGCTGTTGCGCCGGCGTGATCGCAAGATCGCCGCTTGGGCGAGCAGGCACCCCGGCGAGAATGCCTTCGAAGACCGCGAGATCGAAGTGCTCAGCACCGCGCAACTAAACCTCGAGCGGACGCTCGCCGATCTCCGCGAGCGGCTCGACGACTAGGCGTCCGGAGGCCCCGAACCGCGCGCCTATCGACGGAAATCCGTCTATGGGGCGAGGCTCGAACGCTCCGGCCGGAAGTTTCGGCGTTATTTTCAGGCCTTAGGCGTCACTTGCCGCCGCATTTGGCCTTCGGCATGGCGCCGCCGCACTTTGCTGTCGACATCTTGCTCGCAGCCTTGGCCTTCTTCATCTTGCCCGAGCACTTGCCCGGCTTCATCGCTCCGGCGCAGGGAGAGGCTGCATGGGTCATGGTGGGGTTGGCCCGAGCGGCGCTAGGCGCGGCAACGGTGGCCAAACTGCCGACCGCAACGGCAGCACCCAGAGTCAGGAGCGATTTATGAAGCTTCATGGCAATGCCCTTCTGTCAAATACGGGGAAGCGATGGATGAAATATATCAATTTTAGTTAGAATAGAACCTATTCGTGGCAGGATTTGGGCGCCCGCTCCGGCCCCGAGGTCGCCGGCGATTCCGCCAGCTGCCTGCCCTGCAAAGCAGTCACTGGTCACGCCCATCGGCGGACCGCATCGCGCCCTCTGCGCGCCAGGACCTGGTTTCCTCCCCAGGCCCTAGGGCCGCAACAGCGCGAGAAGCCCTTTGAGGAGATCATTCGGCGTTGGCGGACAGCCAGCGATGTAGAGATCGACCGGGATCGTCTCTGCGAGACCCCGGCTGCAACTCGGACTCGCGGCGAACGCACCGCCGTCCCGGGCACAGGCGCCGGCCGCAACCACCCATTTCGGCGACGGCATCGCCTGATGGGTGCGAAGCAGGGCCTCGCGCATGTTCCGTGTCACCGGCCCGGTGACAAGGAGGACGTCTGCGTGGCGTGGCGAAGCCACGAAATGAAGGCCGAAGCGATCAAGATCGTAGAAGGCATTGCTGAGCGCTTGAATTTCAAGCTCGCAAGCGTTGCAGGAACCGGCGTCGACTTCCCGGATCGCCAAGCTGCGGCCGAGACGCCGCCGCGCGGCCTCGTCCAGATTGGCGGCGAGCGCCAGGAGTTCGGGGTCTGCGGGCGGAGCGGGCTCGGTGACTGGAGAGCGCAAACCCTGGAGCAAGGTCTTCAGCATCAAAGGTCCACCCCCGAATAGGAGCAGTTGAAGGATTTGTTGCAGAGCGGGAAGTCGGCGATGATGTTGCCCTCGATCGCGGCTTCGAGAAGCGGCCATTGGAACCAGGACGGATCGCGCAGGTGGCAGCGCTCGATTCGACCGCTGGCGACCCGCGCATAGGCGAGAATGTCGCCGCGGAAACCTTCCACCAGCGCGAGCCCTTCGCCGGCACCTTCCGGTATCGACGCCTCGATCGGTCCATCCGGCGAGCGATCGAGGATTTGTCCGATCAGGCGGAGGCTCTGCGTGATTTCGATGATGCGGACCCATATCCGGGCGTTGACGTCACCCTCGTTCCGCACCGGGACGTCGAAATGGAGCGCGTCATAGGGCGCGTAGCCGAGCTCGCGCCGGGCATCGAAGGCGCGGCCGGACGCACGGCCGACGAAACCGCCGGCGCCGAACCGCGCCGCGAGCTCGGGCTTGAGAATACCGGTCGCGACAGTGCGGTCCTGGAGCGACGCCGTGCGGTCGTAAAGCGCGACCAGCGGCTGGAAGCGGCGGCCGATTTCGTCTGCCAGGTCTCGGATGATTTCGGCGCCCTTGCGCGAAAGATCGACGTCGAGGCCGCCGGGAACGATCCGGTCCATCATAAGCCGATGGCCAAAGCACTGTTGGGTGACGCGAAGAACGCGCTAGCGCAACATGGCGCAATGGGCCAGCATAAGACTAAAGGCGGCG
>JAJYTL010000136.1 GCA_021793055.1 Pseudomonadota bacterium | reverse complement strand
GATCGCGAAATTGATCACCATGATCCCGAACAGCGTCGGAATCATGAGGAGGATACGGCGGATGATGTAGGCGAGCATCCTGTCCTTTTCCGAACGTTACGGCAGCCGCGGCCGGGGCGGCGGCGGCGGTGCCTTGCCGGCTTTGAGCATAGCGGCAAGGCGGGGTTCGTACCACCAGGTGTCGAGCACCCCGAGGCTATAGCGCGGGCGGATTTTCGGCCGCCCGAACTTGTTCCAGAAGGCGATGCGGTAGGTGCCGCTGTAGAAATGGGGCACGATGTAGAACCCCCAGGACAGCACGCGGTCCAGGGCATGGGCCGCGACCTCGAGCTCAGGCCGGCTTTTCGCCCGCACCAGCCGGTCGATCAGGGCATCGACCACCGGGCTCTTGATGCCGGCGAAGTTGAGGGTGCCCGGCACGTCGGCGCTGGCCGATCCCCAATAGGCCCGTTGCTCGGCGCCAGGCGTCAAGGGCTGCGGCAGGCGGAAGACGATGATGTCGTAATCGAAGCTGTTCAGCCGGTTCTCGTAAGTGGCGCTGTCGACAAGTCGGATCGATGTCGCGATGCCGAGGCGCCGCAGATTGAACGCATAGGGCGCGACGACGCGCTCGAACACCGGCTCGTCGAGCAGGAATTGAATGCGCATCGGTCGGCCGGTTTTGACGTTGACGAGGCGCCCCGCGCGCACCCGCCAGCCCGCCGCGGCGAGAAGCGCGCGGGCCTTTTGCAGATTGGCGCGGTCGTAGCCGCGGCCGCCGCTCGTCGGCGTGTGAAAGGCTTCGGTGAAGAGCCGCTTCGGCAGCACAGCGCGGTAGGGGTCGAGGAGCTTCAACTCGGCGGCGGAGGGCAGGCCGCTCGCCGCGTAGGGCGAATTCGCGAAATAGCTCTCGGTGCGTTTGTAGAGGCCGTAGAAGAGGTGCTTGTTCTCCCACTGGAAATCATAGGCGTCGGCGAGTGCTTCGCGCACCCGTCGGTCGGCGAATTTCGCCCGCCGCGTATTGATGAAGAATCCCTGCACGCCGGCGGGCCGGCGGTTCGCCCACACCTCGCGGACGATGCGGCCGTCCTTGACCGCCGGCGTGTCGTAGGCGGTGGCCCAGGACTTGGCGGTGTTCTCCTGGCGAAAGTCGTAGGTGCCGGCGAAAAAGGCCTGCAATGCCGCGTTGCGGTCGCGGTAATAGTCGACGCGAACGCGGTCGAAATTGTCCTGCCCGACCATCACTGGAAGATCGCGCGCCCAATAATCCGGTACGCGGTCATAGACGATGGTCTGGCCGCGGACCACCTCGCCGATGCGATAGGGGCCGCTGCCGGGAATCCGCCGCCAGCCCGAGCGGTCGAAGGCATGATCGGCGAAATAGACATGCGAGAGGATCGGCATGCGGGCGATCAAGAGCGGCAGGCTGCGATCGGCATCGCGCTTGAGGCGGAAGGTCACGCGCTCCGGCCCGTCCGCCGTCACGCCGACGACGCCGCGATAGAGGAAGCGGTAGCGCGGATCGCCCTCGGTGGTCAGGGCATGGAAGGTGAAGACGACGTCGGCGGCGGTGATCGGCTGGCCGGTGTGAAAGCGGGCGCGGCGGCGAAGGGTGAAACTGACGGTGCTGCGGTCGGCCGACAGATCGACGCTTTTCGCGATCAGGCCGTAGAGCGCGTCGGGCTCGTCCTCATCGCGTTCCATGAGCGATTCGTAGACGAAGGCGGTGCCGCCGAGGGCGAGGCCGGCGCCGGCGAGGCTTGCCGGCGCATTGCCCTTCAGGATGAAGGGATTGAGGCTGTCGAAGCTGCCGATTTCGGCGAGGCGCAGGGTGCCGCTTTTCGGCGCCTCCGGATTGACGTAGTCGAAGTGCTTGAAATCGGGGCCGTATCTGAGATCGCCGAAGGCCGAAAGGCCATAGCTCGGCGTGGCCTGCGCGGGGGCCGGGGCGAGGCCCGCGACGAGCGCCAGCACCAGTACCAGAAGAAGGCCGCGTCGGCGGTGCCGCGCCTGGCAGCTGGCGAGCGGACGTCGTGCGTTGCCGCGGATCACCGTTGCCCGGCACCTTCCGACCGGCGTACGAGCTTTGCCTTCGCCCGCGCATACCACCAGGCATGGATATCGACGCCGTATTTCGGCGGCTTTGCCGGGCGGCCGAATTCGTTCCAATAGGCGATGCGATCGAAGGTGAGGTGCCACTGCGGGATCACGTAGTAATTCCACAGCAGGACGCGGTCGAGCGCGCGCGCCGCCGTCACCTGCGCGGCGCGGTCGGGGGCGGCGATCAGGTCCTTGACCAGGGCGTCGACCACCGGGTTCCGGATACCGGCGTAGTTTTGGCTGCCCGGCCGCTCGGCGCTGGCCGAGGTCCAATAGTTGCGCTGCTCGTTGCCGGGCGATTCCGATTCCGGCCACACCGCGACGATGATGTCGTATTCGAAGCCGTTCAGCCGGTTCTGGTATTGCGCCGGATCGACCAGTCGGATGCGGGCCGCGATGCCAAGGCGGTGCAGATTCTGGATGAACGGCGCAACCACGCGCTCGAACTCGGGCTCGACCAGAAGGAACTCGATGCGAAACGGTTGTCCGCTCGGCCCGACCAGCCGGCCGCTCCGCACGTGCCAGCCGGCTTCGGCCAAGAGGTGGGCCGCCTTGAGAAGATTTTTCCGGTCGTTGCCGGAGCCGTCGGTGGTCGCCGGCTCGAAGGGTTCGGTGAACAGCTTCGGCGGCAGCTCGCTCCGGAAGGGGTCGAGCAGCTTAAGCTCGGCCGGCGACGGCAGCCCGGTCGCCGCCAGGTCGGAATTGGCGAAAAAGCTCCTGGTGCGGGTGTACTGACCGTAGAAGAGATGCTTGTTCTCCCACGCGAAATCGAAGGCGTCGGCGATCGCCTCGCGCACCCGGCGGTCGGCGAATTTGGCCAGCCGGGTGTTGAACACGAAGGCTTGCATGCCGCTCGGACGCCATTCGCGAATCTCCTGCTTGATCACCAGGCCCTTGTTCAAGGCCGGGAAGTCGTAGGCGGTGGCCCAGTTCTTGGCGACGTTTTCGATGCGGAAGTCGTAGGTGTGGGCCTTGAAGGCCTCAAGCGCGATGGTCGAATCGCGAAACGATTCGTAGCGGATGCGATCGAAGTTATAGCGCCCGACATTGACCGGAAGATCGCGTCCCCAATAGTCGCGAACGCGGGCGTAGGTGATGGAGCGATTGGGATCGACCCGGCTCACGCGATAGGGGCCGCTGCCGAGCGGCGGTTGCAGCGTCGTGCGGTTGAAGGGGTGGATCGCGAAATAGCGCTTCGACAAAACCGGAAGCTCGCCGAGGATTTCCGGTAGGTCGCGGTTCGCCGCGCCGGCAAAGACGAACTTCACGCGCTCCGGGCCAAGCGCTTCGGCCTTGGTGACATTGGCGTAATAGAAGCGGTATTGCGGCGCGCCCTCGCGCTTCAAGGTATCGAAGCTCCACACCACGTCGGCGGCGGTGATCGGCGTGCCGTCGTCGAAGCGGGCTTGCGGTCTCAAGTTGAAGATGATGAAGCGATGGTCGGCCGGAATCTCGACGCTTTTCGCGATCAGCCCGTATTCCGAGGAGATGTCGTCGGGCGTCGAGGTCATCAAGGTCTGATAGACCAGGCTCAGGCCGGGCGCCGAATTGCCGCGGATGATGAACGGGTTGAGGCTGTCGAAGCCGCCGACATTGGCGAGCCGCAAGGTGCCGCCCTTCGGCGCCTTGGGATTGACGTAGTCGAGATGGGCGAAGCCTGGCGGGTATTTCGGTTGGCCGACAAGCGAAAGCGCGGTCAGGGTTTGCACCGGGGGGGCGGCCTTGGCCGGCGGCGCGGCGCGGGCAACCGGGGCGAGGCAAAGCCCGGCGAGGGCGGCGACGAACAGGACGTGGAGTTTCGCCACCTCGCGCCGCCGTTTCAGGGGTTAAGTCGAGTGAGCGCCGTCTCGTGCAGGCCCGGATCGCCCGATGCCAGGACGCGGCCGTCACTCTTGAGCGACAGCGGCCGTCCCGACCAATCGGTCAGCCGGCCGCCGGCGCCTTCGACCACGGGAATGAGGGCCGAGTAGTCGTAGGGTTTCAGCATGGCTTCCGCGACCAGATCGATGAACCCGCCCGCGAGGACGCCGTAAGCGTAGCAGTCGGCGCCGTAGCGGACGAGGCTGACGGCAGCGCGCAAGCGGGCGAAGCTGTCCGCGTCCGGTCCTTGAAAAAGCTCGGGGCCGGTGGCGAAGAGGGCGGCCTTGCCGAGCGCCGGGCAGGCGCGCGTCCTGACCGGCTTGCCGTTCAGGAGGGTCGGACGGCCGGCGGCGCCGATCCAGCGTTCGTTGCTGATCGGCTGCGCGATGACGCCGAGCAGCGGCCGGCCCTGATGCAGCAGCGCGATCAGAGTGCCGAACAGCGGGATGCCGCTGATGAAGGACTTGGTGCCGTCGATGGGGTCGAGAACCCAGACGTAATCGGCCTCGGGCCGCGCGTTGCCGTATTCCTCGCCGACGATGCCGTGGTCCGGGAAGTCGTTTTCGATGGCCCGGCGCATGGCCGCCTCGGCGGCGCGGTCGGCGGCTGTGACGGGGCTTTGGTCGGCCTTCTGGTCGACCGCCAGCGGTTGGCGGAAATGAGGACGCACTTTCGCGGCCGCGATATCGGCGAGCCGTTCGGCAAAGACGACGAATCGGTCGGGACAGGCCGCGGTCATCGCTGGCCCGTCCCGGCCGTCGCCATCGCGTTCGCTACTTCGCCTTGGGCAACGGCAGCGGATGATCGTTCAAGGTACGAAGGAAGGCGATCACGTCCGCGCGCTGCTCGGGGTTCGGCAGGCCCTGGAAGGGCATCTTGGTGCCGGGCACGGCCTTCTGCGGGTCCTTCAGGAACTGGAACAGCGCCGCGTAGGTCCATGTGCCGCCCTTCTTCTTCATCGCGGCCGAGAAATCGTAGTTCGGCACTGTGCCCGGCTTTGAGCCGACGATGCCCCAGAGATTGGGGCCGATCTTGTTCGGGCCGCCCTTGGTGAAGGAATGGCAAATCTCGCATACGGCGGCGATCTGCTTGCCTTTGGCGGGGCTCGCCTTGGGCAGAAGCTCGTCGATCCCGGCGGCGCTCGCGGCCGGCGCTGCGGCAGTGGCCGCGGTCTCGACCACCTTCGGCAAAGGCAAGGGGTGGTCGTTCAGGGTGCGGAGGAACTTGATCACATCGGCGCGCTGCTCGGGGCTCGGCAGGCCCTGGAAGGGCATCTTGGTGCCGGGCACGGCCTTCTGCGGGTCCTTCAGGAACTGGAACAGCGCCTCATAGGTCCAGGTGCCGCCCTTCTTCTTCATCGCGGCCGAGAAATCGTAGTTCGGAACCGTCGCCGGCTTCGAGCCGACAATGCCCCAGAGATTGGGTCCGATCTTGTTCGGGCCGCCTTTGGTGAAGGTGTGGCAGACGCCGCAAACCGCGGCGATCTGGTGGCCCTTGGCGGCGGTCGCCTTGGCCAGGAGGACCGGCAGCGGGGTCGCGGCGGCCGCCTTGGCGGCGGTTGTCGCGGGTGCCGCCGGTGCCGCGATGGCAACCTCGAAGGCGTTCTTTTCGAGCTTCTTCGGATGGACCGCGGCGTCGCCGACGATGCCGATGACCTTGATCAGAAGGAGCGACGCCAGAACCGCCCCGATGATCTTATTCCACTCGAAACTATCCATGTTCTTCCGTACCCCCAGATCTCAGCCATCGGCGCCGCGCAATGCCGGCAGAATATCGATTTTGCGGAAACCAACGCAACCCCGTATAACCGTTGACGGGCCGAGGATAAAGGCCCGAAGGCAGGCGGGTCCATGCTGCGACGAATTGCCGCAATGGCGTGGACAAGCGGGGTTTTTGCCGGCCGGCGCGGCCCTTGGCCATCGCATTGACAGGGCCGCGCCCGGCCCCGATACTCCGCCCCCTGAAACGATCTTGCCCCTGACACAACCTCGATTTTTGCCAATGTCTGCCGCCAAAGCCAAGACCAACCCCGATGCCGCGCAGGTCATCGCCTTTCAGGGCGTGCTCGGCGCCTATTCTCATCTCGCCTGCACGGAGGCCTTTCCCGAGCTAGAGCCGGCGCCTTGCGCGAGCTTCGAGGACGTATTCGCGGCGGTGAGTGAGGGCGTCGCCGGGCGCGGCATGATCCCGATCGAAAATTCGGTCGCCGGGCGGGTCGCCGACATCCATCGGCTGTTGCCCGATTCGGGACTCTATATCACGGCTGAGCATTTCCAGCGCGTGCGTCACCATCTTCTGGCGCCGGCCGGCGCGACGCTTCAGAGCATGAAGCGCATCTACAGCCATCCCCAGGCGCTCGCCCAGTGCCGCCGGCTGATCCGCGATCTCGGGCTCGAGCCGATCGTGGTTGCCGATACGGCGCTGGCGGCCAAGCAGGTTGCCGAGCGCGGCGACCCGGCCGAGGCCGCCATCGCTTCGTCCCTGGCCGGCAAGATCTATGGCCTGAACGTGCTCCGCACCCATATCGAGGACGTCATCGGCAATACCACCCGCTTCATCGTCATGGCGCGGCGGCCGGTTGAGCCTGACGTCAACGACGGGCCGGCGATGACCAGCCTCGTGTTTCAGGTGCGCAACGTTCCGGCCGCGCTCTACAAGGCGCTGGGTGGCTTTGCCACCAACGGCGTCAACATGCTGAAGCTGGAAAGCTACATGACCGACGGCAGCTTCACCGCAACCCAGTTCTATGCCGAGATCGCCGGTCACCCGGCGGAAAAGCCGGTCGAGCGCGCCTTCGAGGAGCTTCAGTTCTTCTCCACCAAGGTCAAGGTTCTCGGCGTCTATCTCCAGTCCCCATCCCGCATCGAGCAGGGGCAATAGGGGCGAGCGCCGCGGCGGCGTCAGGCGCCGTTGTCCCGCAAGGCGGCGAGCACCTCCTCGGGCGTCCAGTCGACCGGCGCGCGGAAAAAATCCGCCTGCCCGGCGAGCGCGGCGGCGAGGCGCCGGCGGTAGTCGCTCCGGGGGATTTCAAGCACACCGAATTGGGCGAGGTGCGAGGTGACGAACTGCACGTCGAGAAGCTTGTAGCCGCCGCGCCGGAGCCGCGCGACGAGATGGACGAGCGCCACTTTCGAGGCGTCGGTGGCGCGGCTGAACATGCTCTCGCCGAAGAAGGCGGCGCCGAGGCTGACGCCGTAGAGTCCGCCGAGAAGCATGTCGTCGCGCCAGCATTCGACGCTATGGACGATGCCGCGACGATGCATTTCGGTGAAAAGTTCGGTAATCGGCGCGTTGATCCAGGTTTCCGGATGGTCGTCGCGCGGCGCGGCGCAGGCCGCGATGACGGCGGCGAAATCGGTGTCGATCGCGACCCGGAACCGGCCTTGCCGCACGGTGCGGGCGAGCCGGTGCGACAGGTGGAAGCGATCGAGCGGCAGGATGCCGCGAATCTCGGGATCGACCCAGAAGAGTCGTGGATCGCCTCGGTTCTCGCCCATCGGAAAGATACCACGGGCGTAAGCCGCCAAGACCATCTCGGGCGTGACCCAGGTCATCTCAGTTTCGCTTGGCGATGAACTCTTCGAGCCAGCGGATGTTGTAGGCGCCGGAGATGAAATCCGGCTGATCGATCAGTCTCTGGTGCAGCGGGATCGTGGTCTCGATGCCGCCGATGACGAATTCGCCGAGTGCCTGCTTGAGCCGCATGCGGCACTCCTCCCGCGTCGCACCGTGGACGATCAGCTTCGCCACCAGGCTGTCGTAGAAGGGCGGGATGCGGTAGCCGGCATAGAGGGCGGAATCGACCCGGACGCCAAAGCCGCCCGGCGGATGGTAGTGCTCGACCCGTCCCGGCGAGGGCTGGAAGGTGGCGGCGTTTTCCGCGTTGACGCGGCATTCGATGGCATGGCCGCGAAAGACGATGTCGCCCTGGCCGTAGCCGAGTCTCTCGCCGGCGGCGACGCGGATCTGTTCCCGCACCAGATCGATGCCGGTCACCGCTTCGGTGATCGGATGCTCAACCTGGAGGCGCGTGTTCATTTCAATGAAATGGAACTTGCCGTCTTGGTATAGAAACTCGGCGGTGCCGAGGCCCTTGTAGCCGATCGCCCTGATCGCCTCGACGACGGCATCGGCGATGCTATCGCGCGCGCCGGGCCGCAAAGCCGGCGACGGCGATTCCTCGAGAATCTTCTGATAGCGTCGTTGCAGCGAGCACTCGCGCTCGCCGAGGTGGACGGCGCCGCCCTGGCCATCGGCCAAAATCTGAATCTCGATATGGCGCGGGCCGGTGAGAAATTTTTCGAGATAGACCGAGGAATCGCCGAA
>JAJYTL010000135.1 GCA_021793055.1 Pseudomonadota bacterium | reverse complement strand
TGTTCCGTGGCCGGGCGGGCCGACCAGGAGAACGCCCTTCGGAATATGCGCGCCAAGCCGACCGTAGTCTTTCGGGTTTTTCAGGAAGGCGACGATTTCCTTCAGTTCGTCCTTGGCTTCGTCGACTCCGGCGACATCGTTGAAGGTGACCTTGGTGTCGGTCTCGACATAGACCTTGGCCTTGCTTTTCCCAACCGACATCAAACCGCCGCCGATGCCGCCGCCGCCGGCGACGCGGCGGAAAAAGAGGACCCAAAGGCCGAAGAAGAGTAAGGCCGGCAGGGTCCAGGACAGAATGTTGCTGAGAAAGGTGTTGTCGGTGGCGCCCCGGAAGGTGACGCCGTATTTGGTGAATTCCTGCGCGAGGTCGGGCGCGACGCGGGTGACAATGAATTCCTTTTTGCCATCCGGCAGCGGCGTTTTGAGGCGGCCTTGGATGTAATCTCCGGAAATCGTGACGTCAGCGACGCGGCCGTCGTGGAGATAGCTCTGGAAGGCGCTGTAGGAGAGCGTTTCGACACGATTGCCGTAGATGCCGATATACTGCAGGGCTAGGATGAAGAGGACGGCGGCGACCAGGTACCAGACGTTGAAGGGCGTGCTCTTGTCCATTGCCGCTAGCCCTCGATCCAAGTGATGTGAGGCGGATGGCGGGGCGGCGCCGCGTAAGCGGTGGCGGGATAGCCGATGAGGAGCGGGGCGACGGCGACGTGGTCGGCTGGGATTTTGAGCGCGTCCTTGCCTTCCGGTCGTTGCAGCCAGGATTGGGCGAGCCCGATCCAACAGGTGCCGAGGCCGATGCCGTGGGCGGCGAGCATGAGGTTCTGCGCCGCGAGACAGCAATCCTGCTTCGCCATGGCGTCGGGCGCCGTGGCGCAGATCAGGATCAGCGCTGGCGCGTTGTAGAAAACGCGGTAGCTCGGCGAAGACAGCATTTGGCGATAATCGCCGAGAAGGGAGGATTCCGTCAGCGTGGCTAGCATATGGGCGCGGGCGCGGTCTCCGAAGCTCGCCAGAGCGGCGCGATCCGTCACCACCACGAACGACCACGGTTGCCGGTTCATGGCAGTCGGGGCTTGGATAGCGGCGGCGATGACGAAGCGGATCTTCTCGTCCTCGACCGGCGTTTCTAGGTAGTTGCGAATTGCGCGGCGGTGGTAGATGGCGTCGACAAGATTCATCTGCACCCTCTCCGGCCCAGCGCGTTGAAGATAATCCGGAAGCGGCGCTTTGCCTTGATCCATATCAAGGACCGGGGCGGTGGGGGATGATGGTCTTTGATCAAGCCCGGCGGCTTCCGCGGCGTGTGCGACATAAAGGCCGACGGGACGCACGACCATCGCCGCAGCCGAGCACAGGAACTTTTCGATGGCCGATCCTAAGGCGGCTACGCTCGAGTCCGAGATTGTCGCCTTTCTCTCGGCGGGCGCGAGCTACGGCGCGCCCGGGGGCGCGGTGCAGCGCGTCGAAACCCACGGCTCGGAAATATTTCTGATCGGCGAGCGGGCATACAAACTCAAGCGGCCCATCGCCTTCTCGGCGCTGGACTACCGCACCCTGGCGCGCCGCGAGGCCGCCTGCCGGGCCGAGGTGGCGCTCAATCGCCGCACCGCGCCGGAGCTCTATCTTGGCCTCCGCGCTATTCGCCGTCGCGCCGACGGGAGCCTCGGGTTCGACGGCGAAGGCAAGCTCCTCGACTGGGTGGTGGAGATGTGGCGCTTCGACCAAGCGGATCTCCTGGATGCCCAGGCCGATATCGGGCTGCTCGGCGCCGGGCTGATGCGGGACCTTGCCGATGAGATCGCCGGCTTTCACGAGCTCGCGGAGCCGACGCCGGGGTTCGGCGGCGCCGCCGGACTGGGCCGGGCGATCGAACGGAACCAAGCGGATTTCGCAACCGTCGGCGGAATTCTCGATCTCGATTCCGTTCATGCCCTGCAGACCAAATCGGCAGCGGCGCTTCGCGATATCGGAGACCTGCTGGATCGCCGCGCCCGGACGGGAAAGGTGCGGCGCTGCCACGGCGATCTCCGTCTCGCCAATATCTGCCTTGTCAACGGCCGGCCGACGCTTTTCGATGGCATTGAGTTCAGCGAGGCGATCTCGTGCATTGACGTGCTTTATGATCTCTCGTTTCTTCTCATGGACCTTGGCTGCCGCCGTCTCGGGCGTTTCGCCAACATTGTGTTGAACCGCTATCTTGACCGCTCCGGCGATGGCGATGCCCTTGCGGTGCTGCCGTTGATGCTATCGGTTCGCGCCGCCACTCGGGCCTTCGGCTTGGCCTTGGGCGCGAAGCGTCGTGCCGGGCGGCCTCGCGAAGCGCAGGCCTTGGCGGTATCCGCCGGCCAGCACCTCGCGCTCGCGGCCAAGCTTCTTGAGAAGAGGGCGGCGCGACTTGTCGCGCTCGGCGGCCTGGGTGGCAGCAGCAAGAGCGCATTCGCCTACGGCCTTGGCGCCGAACTGGCGCCGATGCCGGGGGCGCGCGTCTTGGCGGCCGACGTCGCGGAGCGGCGTCTTCTCGGCCTCGCGCCGGGGGCGCGCATTCCGGCGACGAGCCGAACCGGCGAGCTTGCCGCTGAGGTACAGGCGGCCCTCATGCAAGAGGCAGCCGGCGCGATGCGTGCGGGCCGCTCCGCGGTTCTCGACGCGCCGCTGATGCGCGACGGGGATCGCGCCGAACTTCAGGCCTTCGCGGCATCGCAAGCCGTGCCGTTCTTCGGTCTCTGGCTCGGAGCGCTGGAGGAGCTCGGCGAGGCGGAACGGCCGGGTTGGCATGCGCTCGAGCGGGGCGGCGACCTCGCGGCCCGCCTCGCGCACGCGCGATCTCTGATCGATGTGGCCCCGCCTGGCGCCGGGCGTTAGTCCCAAAGCGGTTCCTCGTGTTCCCCGGCGTGTTCGAGTCCGGGCAGCAGTTGGCGCAGCCATTTCCGCGTCGATGGGTGGGTAGTGTAGCGGCCCTCAGCCCGGCGATAGTGCCAAAGGCGCGAATTGGAATCGCCCGTGGCCCTGGCGCTCAGGTGGTTCAGCTTGGCGAGGTGGCGGCCGAGCTTGTCGCGCTCTTTCACCGGCAGCGCTTGGGCCAGTTCGCGACGGGTCGGCGGTTCCGGGCGCGCAAAACAGTCGAGGAGCCTGCGCAAGGACCGCCCCGATCGATCGAAGCTGACCTCGCGCAAAAGGGCGGCGGTCTTCTTCCGATCCAGCGGTGTGTCTTTAGTCAGGACCTTGGGCGGCGCGGTTCTTTCGCCCAGGTAGCGCAACAGGGCTCGACGCAGGCCACTCGGCATGGCGTCGAGGTCGGCGCCGGTAATTTTCCATTGCCGCGGCGCGGAAGAGTGGGGTTTTGCTGAATTCCGTATCGACATCGTTACATTCTCCGCTGCGAGGGACCGAGGCTCGGGTCGGGTGGAGGCGTCGGATCGGCACCGACTTAGGGCGGCGGCGATGGCGTCGCGGCGCGGTGCCGTTTCGCCGCGCGGTCGAGAAGATCGATCACGGTTTCGTCCTCGACCGCGCGAAAATCGACGTAGAAGCAGCCCACGGCCTGAAAATCCTCCGGCGTGTCGAGGCAGATGACCTCATCCACTTCACGCTTTAGCGCCGTGATCGTGCCGGCCGGGGCGACCGGCACAGCGAGGACCAGGCTTGCCGGACCTTGCTGGCGCACGGCGCGAAGCGCCGCCCGCATGGTGGCGCCGGTGGCGATGCCATCATCCACCACGATGGCGGTGCGGCCGCGAATCGGCACCGGCGGCCGGTCACGGAAATAGGATTGGCGACGGCGAGCGATCTCTTCCTTCTGACGCGCGATCTCGCTCTCCAGGTAGGCCTTGGAAACGCCGAAGCCGGCGACCATCGCCTCGTCGATCAGCGGTTCGATCGTGCAGCCTTCGGCGATGGCGCCGACCGCAAGCTCGGGCGAAAGCGGGTGACCGATCTTGCGCACCAGAACCACGTCGAGAGGGGCTTCGAGCCGCGTCGCGATCTCAAAGCCGACCGGAACGCCACCCCTCGGCAGGGCCAGGATGACCGGATCCGCGGTCTTGAAGCGCGCAAGCCGCGCGGCGAGCTGCTCGCCGGCTTGCTTCCGGTTGGCGAAGCCCATGGCCTCAGGCTCCGGGGCGGATGGCGAGGTGGCGCAGGAACCACGCCCGCGCCAGATCGACCACCAGTTCGAGCGTGCCAAGCTCCTCGAAGAGGTGCGTCGCGCCGGGGATCACTTCGAGGCGCCGCTCGCAGCGCATCTGCGCCAGCGCGTCGCGATTCAATTGCAGGACCACATGGTCGTCGCCGCCGACGATGAGCAGCGTCGGGGCCTTGACTTCGGGGAGCGCGCTGCCGGCAAGATCTGGCCGGCCGCCGCGCGACACGACCGCGCGGACCCGGCTGCCGGGCTTGGCTGCGGCAAGCAGCGCCGCGGCGGCGCCGGTGCTGGCGCCGAAGAAGCCGGCGGGCAAGGCGGTAATTGCGGCGTTGGCCGTGGCCCAAGCGGCGGCGGCGACGAGCCGTTCGGCGAGCAGTGGAATATCGAAGACATTGGCGCGGTCTTCCGCTTCGCGTTCGGTCAGAAGATCGAACAGGAGGGTCGCGAGGCCCGCCTCTCGCAGCGCGGCCGCGACCATGTTGTTGCGTGGGCTGAAGCGGCTGCTGCCGCTGCCATGGGCGAAGATCACGAGACCGAGCGGCCGGCCCTTCGGAAAGCCCAGAGAACCCGGTAGCCCGAACGGCGGGATACCGATCTCGGTCGGTGGGTCTTGGCGAAATTCCTCCCTCATGGACGGGTCGAGGCCTTCAGGCGCCGCCATGCGCTTTGGCGATCGCGCTGCCGACAAGCGCGGCCGATTCCACGATGGCGAGCCGGTCGCCGGCCGCGCGAATCACTTGCTCGCCGATCGGCACCGTGTCGGCGACGGCGAATCCGTCGAATTCCGTGCCAGCAAAGAGTTCCGATGCGCCGCCGACGAATAGGCCGTGCGCCGCGGCGGCGAAGACGCGCGCGGCACCGGCGGCGCGGCAGGCCCGGGCAGCACGCAGCAGCGTCCCGCCGGTGCTGATCAGATCGTCGATAACAATCGCGGTCTTGCCTTGGACCGAGCCGACCAGCGCGCCGCCCGAAACCACGCCGCCAGCGCGATACTTCTCGATGAAGGCGTTGTCGATGGCATTGGGCGAGGCGCTCTCCAGGGCACGACGGAAGCGTTCGGCGCGTTTGACGCCGCCGGCGTCCGGCGACACCACCACGATCCGCTCCTTGCGCGCGAGGGCCGCGAAGTGCTCGGCGAAGATGGTGCCGGTTTCGATATGCAGCGCCGGGCGGTTGAAGGCGTTCTCGAAGGCGGCGACGTTATGCACCTCCACGGCGAAAACGCGATCCGTGCCGACGGCCTCGAAAAGCGCCGCCACATAGCGCGAGGTGACCGGGTCGTGCGGCTGCGTGCGGCGGTCCTTTCGCGCATAGCAGAGATAGGGCAAAACGGCGGTCACCCGCGCGGCACCGTGGTCCTTGAGCGTGCCGATGAGAAACAGCATCCGGCACAGCTTATCGTTGATGCTCTCTTTGCCGTCGCCGTGGAGCGCGTGGATGACGAAGGCATCGGCGCCCTCGACCGAGACCAGCGGACGGATCTTGTGCTCGCCGTCCTCGAAGGCGCGTTCCTCGATCGGATAGAGCGGCGCCTCGAGAAATTGCGAAACCCGCTTGGCGTAGTCCGCGCTCGATGAGAGGGTGAAAAGGGCAAGAGGACCGTGGGACATGGGACGCTCCCGAAACCGTGTCTCAACAAACGCCGCTGGCGCGGCCCGGGCATTGATGTGGGTCAACGGGAAGCGGCGGGCGGCGACCCAAGCGAGGGACGTAAATCCGCGGAGCTGGCGGCTTGCCTCGTGGTCGCCGCTGCGACGGCCGACTACCGACTTAGATGGTGTTAAATTGCCAGATTATGAGATTGGCATTCATATTGTGGTGATAAGCGGAAGAGTTTGCGCTATATTGATTTTGGTTTTGCCGGCCTGGATGGCCAAGGTGGGAATCGGCCGCGCGGCGGCTAAACCGGGGAGGAATGGATGGGCGAGAAGGCGGTGGTGACCTGCGCCTTGACCGGCGTTTTGACCGATCCGAAACAGCATCATGTGCCGGTCACGCCGGAGGAAATGGCGCGCGAGGCCAGGGCTGCCTACGACGCTGGCGCCGCGGTGATGCACGTTCATTTTCGCCGCCAGGAGCCAGGCAAGGGGCATCTCCCGTCCTGGGCGCCCGAGGTTGCGGCCGAGGTGATCGCAGCGATCCGCGCCGCTTGCCCCGGCGTCATCATCAACCAGTCGACCGGGGTGGTCGGCCCGGATTATGCCGGGCCCTTGGCCTGCATGCGAAAGATCCGGCCTGAAATCGCCGCCTGCAACGCGGGGTCGCTGAACTATCTCAAGGCTAGGTCCGACGGCACCTGGGCCTGGCCGCCGCTGCTTTTCGACAATCCGGTGGAAAAGGTCGGCGCCTTTCTCGATGTCATGGCCGAGACCGGGGCGTTGCCGGAGTTCGAATGTTTTGATGTCGGCATCGTGCGTTGTGTCGAGATGTATATCAAGACCGGGATGTACAGGGGCGACGTCGAATATAATTTCGTCATGGGCGTCGAATCCGGCATGCCGGCCGATCCCGATCTGCTGCCGATCCTGACGAAGCTCGCCATGACCGGCGCGAACTGGCAGGTCACCGCGATCGGCCGCGCCAATATCTGGCCCTTGCACCGCCGTGCGGCCGAACTTGGCGGCCAGCTTCGCACCGGCCTCGAGGACACCTTCTATCTGCCGGATGGCGTCAAGGTGACGTCGAACGGTCCCCTGATCGAGACCCTCGTGCGTTACGCGCGGGAGGTCGGCCGCGACATCGCGAGCCCGGCGGAAGCGCGCAAGATCATGCACCTGCGCTGAGGTCGGGACATCGGGGCCGTCGCGCCGCGTCCGCCGGCGCGACATTGCTATTGAGCCTTTTTGTTTGCAGCAAGCCGCCGGCCGAGGGGACCGGCAGAGAGGATGAAGATATGAGTGCGTTACCGACAAAGATGACGGCTATCGAGATCAGCGGCGTGGGCGGACCCGAGATCCTAAAACCGGTGGAGCGCCCGTTGCTGCCGCCCGGCGCCGGCGAGGTCGTGATCGAGGTCGCGGCCGCCGGCCTCAACCGCGGCGACGTCATGCAGCGCCAGGGCACGTATCCGCCGCCGGCCGGCGCGTCGGATATTCCAGGGCTCGAAGTTTCCGGCCGCATCGCGGCCGTCGGCCCGGACGTCACGCGCTTCAAGGTCGGCGACGAGGTCTGCGCCTTGGTCACGGGCGGCGGCTACGCCAGCCATTGCGTCGCCTGGGGGGTGCACACGCTTCCGGTCCCGAAGGGTGTCAGCCTGGTCGATGCCGCCGCGCTGCCGGAAACCGCCTTCACGGTATGGACCAACGTCTACGAGCGCGGCCGCCTGCAGGCCGGCGAATCGATCCTGATCCACGGCGGTTCGAGCGGCATCGGCACGACGGCGATCCAGCTTGCGCGCCATCTCGGCGCCCGGCAGGTCTTCGCCACCGCGGGGAGCGACGAGAAATGCCGCGCCTGCGAGGCGCTCGGCGCGACGCGCGCGATCAACTACCGCAACGAGGATTTTGTCGAGGTGGTGCAGAAGGAGAGTGGCGGGCGCGGCGTTGACGTCATTCTCGACATGGTCGGCGGCGACTACCTGCCGAAGAATGTCGGACTGCTGACCCTGGAAGGCCGTCTGGTCTATATCTCCTTCCTCAACGGTTCCAAGATCACGCTCGACTTCATGGCGATGATGGCGAAGCGGGTGACCATTACCGGATCGACCTTGCGCCCGCGAACGGTGGAGCAGAAGGCGGCGCTCGCGGGCGTCGTCCATCGCCAAGTCTGGCCGCTGATCGAGCAGGGCAAGGTGAAGCCGGTCATTGCCGCAAAATTTCCCTACAAGGAGGCGCCGAAAGCGCATGCCCTGATGGAAAGCGGCAAATATATCGGGAAGATCCTCCTCACCATGTAAGCTGGTGCATTCGGGTCGGCTCGAAACGCTTCGGGCCGATCCGATCCCGATGCCGATTATGGAGGGGACGTGGCAGAACCTGTCATATTGCTTGAGCGGGCGAAAGGTTACGCGATCGTCACCCTCAACCGCCCGCAGGCGATGAACGCACTTTCCCGCGAGCTCCGCAACGAATTTGCCGCCGCGATCGAAGGCTTGAGCGACGATCCCGAGGTGCGGGTGCTCATTCTGACCGGGGCCGGGCGGGCGTTTTGCGCGGGGCTCGAC